>DATCXL010000881.1:0-4140 GCA_036565825.1 Mycobacteriales bacterium | reverse complement strand
TACACCGCCTCGACTGACAGCCCGTCGAGGTAGGTGTGGAACTGTCGGACGGTCAGCGCCCCGATGCCCGCCGGTGTGAGCCCGTATTCGCGGGCGAAGTCGGCTTCGACCGCCCACCAGTACGTGACGTAGCTCGGCGTGCGGCCCTGTTGGGTGGCACCGGGGCGGGTGCTTCCCCCTGGTCGGCGCCACGGACCACGTCGAGGGCTTCGGCGAAGGTGATCGGTTTCCCGGATCCGTGCGCGGACGCCCACGCCAACACGGTTCGCAGTTCGAGTGCGCCCATGCCGGCGTCGGTCCACGCGTCGAGCACGTCGGCCGCGAAGATGTCGACCAGCAGCTCCCGGACGTCGTCCAACGAGGTGGACGCGGCGAGTTGTTCGGCTCTGACCACGACCCGCAGTGGCAGGTCCGTGGGGACGGTGACCCGCACGCCGCGGATCGTTTCGGTGCGGGCCTGTGCGCCGACCTCGACCCAGAAGTCGTCCCATGACTGGGTGCTCTCGTCGTCGCCGTCCACGGTCACGCCTTCGCCGTGGTCGTCGACGGCCCGGACTTGGTGGCGGTGATCGACCAGGTCACGTCGTCGTTGTTCCCGCCGCCTTGGTCCCCGGCCGAGAAGAACGCCGTCCACTCGGTCCACACGGTGTCGGCCGGGTAGGAGAACCTGATCTTCCCCAGTGAGGCGAGGCCCTTGAGGGTGGCCAGGGTTTCGCACCGGGACTGTCCGGGGTCGAACGCGCCGGTGTCGGGGTCCTGGTAGCGGCGGCCGTCCAACTTGATCTGGGAACCGCGCTGCTTGATCACGCCCTCGTACTCCCCGTCGGAGTCGAAGGTGGTGCGGTCGACGGTTTCCTCGTTCGCCGACGGGGTGAGGGTCGCCGAGGTGAGGCCGAGAACCTCGTTCCATGTGGTGCCGTCGGATGCCTGCACCTCGACGGTGATGTCCCTCGCGTTGATCTTCGTCGCCGTCACGGCGGCCTCCCTGTGGCGTGTGCGTGGTTATGCGGGGCGGTTGGCGGTGGGGTGTTCGATCCGCAGCCGGGCGTTGACCGTCCACTCGCCCCGGTCGAGTTGGTCGACGCCGATGTACACCGGCCCGGACTGGGTGCACACGGCCAGACCGAGCCGGTCACCGGATGTCAGCGCCCGGTGTTCCAGGCCGTGCAGGGCGTCGTAGACGGCCTTGGCGGTGTTGTACCCGGTGCGGGCGTCGGCCGCGGTACCCCGGCATCTGACCTGCACGGACACCATGTCGTCGGGCAGTTTCGAGTCCGACTCCGGTCCGCCGTAGGTGGCGACCGCGATCGCCTGATCAGGTTGGTCGGGGTACTTGGCGAGGAAGATGGTTCCCCCGGTCGTCCCGTCGGCGTGGTAGGTGCCCACACCGAGGTCGTTGAGGAGTTGAGCGATCCCCTCAAGCAGGTTCGTTCCGCCGTCGGGGCTGCCCCCGCCGCCCGATGTGGTGGCCGCGGTGTACACGGCGTCTACGGCGTACCAGGTGGCGTTGAACGTCGAGTCGGGGAACTGTCCGGGGGTGGTGTTGAACCGGCCGTTTCCGCCGACCACTGCCGATGCCGGGTAGGCGGCTGCCCCGTCGACGGACACCACCGGCACGTCCAGGCCGTGGGGTATGTCGGCGTAGTTCCCGCCTGTCTCGTAGGAGACCATCCGGGCCTGGCCGGCGGGCACGTTCAGGGCGGCGGACAGGGTGTGCGTCGACCATCCGGCGGGTAGGTGGTCGGGCATGGTGATGGAGGCGATGACGGTGCCGTCCATCGTCCACACGTGGCCGCGTCGTCCGGGCCGGTCGACCGCGTTGTCGGGGGAGAACACGCGGATGCCGGTCAACGTCAGGTCGCGCAACGCGATGACCACGGTGCCGAGTTCGTAGTCGGCCGCGTCCGCGACCGGTGTCGGGTCGGCTCCGTGCCAGACGGTGCTCACCGCAGCGCCCTGCGGATTTCGGCGGCGATCAGGGCCAGCATGGTGTCGGCCTCGGCCAGTGCCGGGCCTTCGAGGTACTTCGCCTGCCGGCCTTCGTCATGCTGCCAGGTCAGTTCCTCGTGCTGCCTGACCGCGTACGGGGTGTCGTAGGACACGGCACCCTTCAGTTCCGTCTCGTCCACCGAGGCGACCCCGGACCGTTCGAGGGTCCCCTCCTCGATCGGGACGACCGTCCGGGATGCCTGCAACAGGTGCTCGGTGGCTACCTGTAGGCCGCGCACCGCACCCTGTCTGGCCTTCGCGTTGACGAGGTCCCCGTTCCACCTGACCGTGCTGGCCTGCACCGCCACAGCGCACCTCCTACGTCAACACCAACTCGACATGGTCCGGGGTGGCCAGCCCGCCGCCGTCCCGGGTGGACACGGCCAGCACCGTGGCGACCCGACCCGATGGCAGGGTGACCCGGGAACCCACCGGGGCGACGGTGTCCGGCGGGGCGTACACGGTGGCCCCCGACACCACCTGGTCACCTGTCGCCGAGCGGATCATCCGGGTCTGTTCGTCGACCATGCACCGCACTGTCACCGGAGCGGCGTATGCGGGTCCGAACGGGCCCTGCCCGGCGGGCGCCTCGATGGTGACGGCGTGCAGGAGCAGGAACCCGGGGATCACCCCCACAGCACCGGCCCCTGTGTGAACAGCCCGGCTTGGGTGAGGACGTCGACCGCGTCGGGGGACGTGGTGTCGTCCTGGTCGTCACTGGTGCGCCGGGTGAGGTTCACCGACCCGATCCCGACCGACTGGTACTGGCCGGCCGCCCCCGACTCATCACCTGTCTCCAGCCACCACGCGGCCTGCGCGCACGTCGCGTCGCGGACGGCCTCGATCACCGCCGGGTCCGTGGGCGCCCCCGTGTCGTCCACGTCGTAGACCGCGGGGAGCAAGAGCCGGTCGACCCGCCGGGACGCGCGGGTGAGGAGCCTGGTCGCCTCGGTACCCGTCGGGGCTGTCACACCCTTCGGCAGGTATACCGAGTCGGCCAGGTCCGTCTCCACCGCGTACACCGGGCCGGCCATCACGCGTCCAGTACGGCCACGGTCACCGACGAGATGGTGGTGCCCGCGTAGTCGATGTGCACCGTGCCGTCGGCCTGCCGGTACTCCGGACCGAACGGGCCCATCAGCCTCGCCCCGCCAGCGGCGATGGTCACCGTCTCGTCGTCGACGGCGTGCGCGGACCGGCCCACAGTGGCCGCTGTGACGATGGTGACGGTGATCTCCGCGTCGTCCCCGTTGGCCACGTACAACAGCCTGTGCGCCCGCCACGCGAACGCATCCCCGTCGGTGGTGTTCGCGGCCACGTCGACCGCGGTCAGGTCGATTCCGGCCTCGGTGACCGTGGTCGGGGTGACCGTGGATCGTGCCATCAGCTACCCCCTGTCGGGTCGACCGGTGGCGCCGGGTCGCGGCCGTACTTCTCGACGAGGTCGGCCTTGGTCGACGCTTCGGCGTCGTCGACGGTGGCGCCGTTGTGGACGGCCCAACCGACCCAGTCGGCCTTGGGTGCGCCGACTGGTGGCCGGGTGGTTGGTGCGGCGGGCACCCCGGCGTCGGCGTCGCCGGTGTACGGGGTGCCGTCCGCGTTGACCCGCACCAGGTAGCCCTTGGTGACCTGGTCGGCCATGACCCCCGGCAACGGCAGGTCCAGGTGGATCAACTGACCGGATGTGGACCGGAACAGAGCGACATCGGGCATGTCAGGTGTTCCTCGGAACCAGGAACGCCGTGATCTTCCCGGCGTGCCCGGACGCGATGTCGACCAGCATCGACCCGTCGGCCTGAATGAACCGGCCGGACTCGAACGGTCCGATCCACTGCACCCCGGACGTGGCGACGACAGTGACGGCCAGGTCACCGAGACCACCGGCCAACGCCGGCGGGTTCGGCCCGGCCTTGACCGTGACCACCTTGTCCGACGCGGCGGTGTTGGTGACGCGCAGCACGGTCAGTTCCGGCTGCGCGGCGTCGATGACGTGACTGTTGGTGGCGTCGATCGTGGTCCCGGCCGGGTCGGCCAGGTTGGAGTTCGCCACGAGGTTGCTGTACGCGACAGCGGTGCGTGCCATGGTCTGCTGTCCTCCCTTATCAGCTTGTGGAGATCGCGTCGACGTAGGCGACGGCCAACGCCTCGGGG
>DATCXL010000873.1:0-5811 GCA_036565825.1 Mycobacteriales bacterium | reverse complement strand
GCCCGGGCCACGCCGACCCGCTGCTGCTGCCCGCCGGAGAGCTGGTGCGGGTACCGGTTGGCGAACGCGCCGGGGTCCAGCCCGACCAGTTCCAGCAGCTCGCCGACCCGGGCCCTGGTGCGCCGACGGTCCCAACCGAGCAAACGGGGCACCGTGGCGACGTTCTCCCGCACGGTCTGGTGCGGGAACAGGCCGACCTGTTGGATGACGTAGCCGATCCGCCGGCGCAGGGCCACCGGATCGGTGTGGGTGACGTCCTCACCGTCCAGCACGATCCGTCCGCTGGTCGGTTCGATCAACCGGTTGATCATTTTCATGGTGGTGGTCTTGCCGCAGCCGGACGGGCCGACCAGTACACAGATCTCGCCACGCGGCACGGCCAGGTTCAGGGCGTCTACGGCGACCGTGCCGTCGGGGTAGTGCTTGCTGACCGCGTCGAGTCGGATCATCGCGTCGATCGCCGTGCCGGCCACCGCGTCGATTGCCGCGTCGATCGCTGTGTCGACCGCCGCACCGATCGCGTCGGACCTCGCGTCGATCGAGCCGGTCGCGTCGACCGAGCCGGTCACACCGACCGCGTCGGGTTCGTCAGGGTCGTCTGCACGGGTAGCGTTCATGTGGTGGCTTTCGTCCTTGCGGCCAACGGGCCGGACTCGTTGATCTGGTGGGACTGGGTCGGCCGGCACACCCACCAGATCGGCGCCGCCCTGCTCGAACACGTCGAGCTGACGGTGGTCGCGGTGGGAACAGGTCTGCTGGTGTCGATCCCCTTCGCTCTGCTGGCCCGCCACTACCGGCGCACCCGGGCACCCATCTTCGCCGCGTTCGGCGTGCTGTACACCATTCCATCCCTGGCCCTGTTCTTCCTGCTCGGGCCATTCACCGGCTACCTCACCGTGCGGACCGCGGAGATAGCACTGGTCGCCTACACGCTGCTCATCCTGGTACGTAACATCGTGCTCGGCCTCGACGGCGTGCCCGCCGAGGCGCGCGAGGCAGCCCGCGGTATGGGCTACCGGCCGTGGCAACTCCTGCTGCGGGTGGAACTGCCGCTGGCCATGCCCAGCGTGCTCGCCGGGCTGCGGGTGGCCACGGTGTCAACCGTCGGGTTGGTCACGGTGGCCTCGTTCATCGGACACGGCGGTCTGGGACAGCTCATCCAGGACGGCCTGCGGCGCAACTTCTCCACACCGTTGATGGTCGGTGCCCTGCTGTCGGTGGCACTGGCCCTGGTCGCCGACCTGCTGTTGCTGACCGTGCAGCGGCTGGCCACCCCGTGGAGCCGACGGTGAACGTCGTGGACGTGGTGGCCTCCTGGCTGACCGACGGACGCAACTGGGTCGGTGTGGAGGGCATCCCGCACCGACTGGTCGAGCACCTGACGATGTCTGCCGTCTCGGTGGCGATCGCGATCGTGCTCGCGCTGCCGGTGGCGCTCACCCTGGGGCACCGACGTCGGGGCGGAGTGGTGGCCATCGGCCTGTCCAACGCGGGGCGGGCGGTGCCGTCGTTCGCGTTGCTGGTGCTGTGCGCCCAGGTGTTCGGGTTGAGCAGTGGTGTACCGATAGTGGTGGCGCTGGTGGCACTGGCCATTCCGCCGATCATGACGAACACCTACGTCGCGGTGACCGACGTCGACTCCGGCGTGGTCGAGGCGGCCCGCGGCATGGGGTTGTCCGGCTGGCAACTCCTGGCGCGGGTGGAACTCCCGCTGGCGCTGCCGCTGATCATGGGCGCGATCCGCACCGCGGCGGTCGAGGTGGTGGCCACCGCGACCCTGGCCGCCGCGCTCGCCCAGGGTGGGCTCGGTCGGTTCATCCTGGACGGGCAGAGCCAGAACGACGTGGGGAAGCTGGTCGGTGGCGCGGTCCTGGTCGCGTCGCTGGCGATCGTGACCGAACTGGTGTTCTCCGTCGCCCAGCGACTGGTGTCCCCTGTGGACCGTGCCCGACGGGCCGGCGGCCGGCTTCGTCAGCACACGCCGTCTCCGCCGGAAAGCGAACGGATGGAGCCTGTTCGTACCAGTATCGAGATGTGAAGTGTCACCTGATCGTGGTTAGGTGAACGGGTGCCCGGCGGTTCGCCGGCGCGTCCGGAGCCGGTGGCGGCAGCGCCGTGGCCGGTCGACCTCGACACGAGACTGGGGCAGCACACTTGATGCGGATCACGCGAGTCGCTGGCCTTGCCGCGGCCCTGGCTGTGACGCTGGGAGCCTGCGCGGGCACCGACAACAATCCCAACGGCGCCGGGTCGACCAGCCCGGGCACCATCACGGTGGGCTCGGCCAACTTCCCGGAGTCCGAGATCGTCGCGAGCATGTATGTGCAGGTGCTGGAGAAGGGTGGCTTCAAGGTCACCTCCAAGCCGCACATCGGCAGCCGTGAGGTGTACCTCAAGGCGTTGCAGGACGGCGAGATCAACCTGATCCCGGAGTACATCGGCACCCTCACCGAGTACTTCAACACCCAGCTCAACGGTCCGGACGCCTCCACCACCCAGCCGATGGCCAGTGGCGACCCGAGCACCACGTTCACCCACCTCGGCCAGCTCCTCGACAAGGTAGGCGGCCTGGAGGTCAGCTCCTACGCCAGGAACGCCACCGACCAGAACTCGTTCGCGGTCACCGCCCAGACCGCCAAGAAGTACGGGTTGTCAACGATGTCGGACCTGGGCAAGCCCGACGTGCAGGGCCGACTGGTGCTGGGAGCCGGCGGGGAGTGTGAGAAGCGCCCGTTCTGTCTGCCCGGACTCCAGACCGTGTACGGCGCGAGTTTCAAGGAGTCAGGCGGCAAGTACCGCAAGTTCGACAACCCCGGAGACTCCAAGACCCTTGACGCGCTGCGGGACGGCACCATAGACATCGGCCTGGTGTTCACATCGGACGGAAGCGTCGACGACGCTGGCCTGGTACGGCTGGATGACGACAAGAAGTTGCAGCCCTCGGACAACATCTGCGCGTTGGCCCAGAAGGGCACCCTGGACGGTACGGCGCTCGGCCTGGTGGACCAGGTCAACCAGACCCTCACCACCGACGACCTCAGGTCGTTGAACAAGAAGTTCAATGTTGACAAGGCGGACGCCGAGACCATCGCACACGACTATCTGACGAGTAAGGGTCTACTCTGAACCGCCTGTCTCGGCCGCTGATGATGGCGCCGTCCGGCAAGGACGCCGACCAGAACATTGCGGCGCGATAACGATTGTCCACTTCGGACGCCTCTGTGCATCACCCGTTCGGGTGGAACTCGGCCGGTTCTGGTAGACGCCGACGTACGCTGTCCACCATGCCGGAAACACCGGGGCTCGTCGATGGGCGCGGCGTGGCGGGTCTGGCCGTGCCGGGCCCGGTCGTCGA
Organism: Mycobacteriales bacterium; assembly: GCA_036565825.1. Classification (GTDB taxonomy): domain Bacteria; phylum Actinomycetota; class Actinomycetes; order Mycobacteriales; family DASULA01; genus DASULA01. Next base: position 2,456 of record DATCXL010000873.1, on the reverse strand, counting down.
CGCGGTCGGCCCTGTCGACTCCGGTGTCTGGCGAAAACCGTGGCGGCGGTGAGTCGCAGGGATCCCCGAATGGGGAGTTCCGGCAACCGCACCGAGATCGCCCCGAGCCCCACCGAACGGCGCTACCAGGCCCAGTTCGCTGCCTAACAAAGCATGGGGCAAGATATGACACGTTCTAAGAAATGAAGGGTCCAAGGGGATGAACGGCAGGTGTCTGACAAACGCCCAGCCAGACGTTCTCGGCAAGGACGAATCACGGTCGTCGACCGCGAATCCTGTCACACGGCCGGATACCCGGGAAGGCGCCGGGGAGGGGGACGGCATGGAAGGGGAGACTCGCGGCGACGGTGTGGCCCGGTCCGGTGAGCCCTTCGAGACGGCCGGCGGGCCTGGATCGGACACTCGTGGAGGTACCGGGTGGGGCGGGTCACCCTGGGATGCCACCGGGTGGGGAGCCATCACGTCACGGGCCAACGGCACGGGTGCCTCGACTGTCTCAACCGACGGAGAGGACGCGACACAACCGGGGGACCGAATCGATTCCGACCGGCTGACCGGGCGGGTTGATTCGGGTGAATCTCTCGCGTCACGGAAGGATGATGAGATGACCGAGATGGAGTCCGAAGTACCGGTCGCGCGCGAGGAGCAGGCCGCGCATTCCGTACCGGGCGATGGCGTCGGCCACCCGTCGCCCCGCCACGGTGCGGACGCCGCCGACTCGGAGCCGCGACCCGGCCGTCACTATCGCAACGAGGGCGACACCGGCCAGTTCACCCGAATCCTCGGTGATGCCCCACGGCCGGCAGAGGGTACTCGTCGTCACCGCTACCGCGAGGACGACGAGGAGAACGAGGTGCTGACCCGCATCCTGGGTCAGTGAGGGCCACAGTCGAACCACTTTCCCGCCCGATCCACCGGCCGGCCGACTGCTCCACCCGACGGCAGCCACCGGCCGGTGGCACGCGGCCCACCCTGCCCCTCCGACACGTTCGGCGCATACATCCAGCCAACCGGATCCAGTGTCATCACACCGTCCAGACGGTTGGTTCGAAGATGTGTTCCATCGCGTTGCGAGGGCCTGCTGGCGGCCAGCAACTATCTGTCGATGTCGCCCACCACGAAGAACATCGAGCCCAGGATGGCCTCCAGGTCGCCCAGGGCGGTGCCGGGTAGCAGCACCCGCAGGGCCTGCACATTGTTGAACGACGCCGAGCGCAGCTTCAGCCGCCATGGCGTGCGGTCCGCCCGGGACACCAGGTAGTACCCGGACAGGCCCAGCGGGTTCTCCGTCCAGCAGTAGGTGTGCCCCTCCGGAGCCCGAACCGTCTTGGGTAGGCGCATGTTCACCGGCCCGCCCGGAAGTCGGTCCAGGCAGGCGTCCACCAGGTCCAGTGAGGCAACCACCTGGTCGAGCAGGCACTCGAACCGGGCGTGACAGTCACCGGCCTGCCGGGTCACCACCCGCAGTACGTCAGCCAACTCGGCGTAGGCCAGGTAAGGCTCGTCCCGGCGCAGGTCGAAGTCGACCCCGCTGGCCCGGGCCACCGGCCCGCTGACCCCGTAGGCCTCCACGGCATCGGTGGACAGCACCCCGATTCCCCTGGTGCGGGCCCCGAAGTCCTCGTCGTCGCTGACCAGCCTGCTCAGCGCACCGATCCCGCTGCGCACCTCGTCCACCGCACGGTGGACCCGGTCGGTCCAGCCGGCCGGAACCTCCTCGCGCAGCCCTCCGACGCGGTTGAACATGAAGTGCATCCGCCCGCCGGCGGCCTCCTCCAGTACCGCCTGGATCCGCTCTCGGGCGGCCATCCCGTGCACCCTCGGCACCGGCGAGCCGGCGTCGAGCAGATGGCTGCCCAGGAACATCAGGTGGTTGAGCACCCGGTTCAACTCGGCCAGCAGGGTACGCAGCCACACCGCCCGGCGTGGCACCTCCATGCCCAGCATCCGCTCCACGGCCAGCACCACGCCGAGTTCGTTGCTGAACGCCGACAACCAGTCGTGCCGGTTGGCCAGCACGGTGATCTGCCGGTAGTCGCGTACCTCGAAGAGCTTCTCCGCGCCGCGGTGCATGTATCCGATGATCGGCTCGGCGCTGACCACCCGGTCGCCGTCCAGTGCCAACCGCAGTCGCAGCACCCCGTGCGTCGACGGGTGGCCGGGACCGAGGTTGAGCACCAGATCGGTGTCGGCCGCCGCCCCGACCTTCGCCGTTTCCACCGACTCCACAGAACCGGTGGCGGCGACACTTCTGGTGGGCCCACCCACCCCGGCCGCCGCCGAGCCGACGCCCACGGTCACCTCGCTGCCGGTCATCGGGCCATCGTCGCATGGTGAGCAGCACGGGCAGGCGGTGAGCGCCGGTCAGTACGACAGCGGCCAGCCGTCCGGTTGGACGTTGCGCGGGACGGGCCCGGCCGCACCGGGCTGACCATGGCCGGCCGGTCCGGGCTGCC
>DATCXL010000869.1:0-2198 GCA_036565825.1 Mycobacteriales bacterium | reverse complement strand
GGCAGCCCGGCCGGTAAGCCGGGCCACCGCACGCCACACCGCACGCATGTCAACGACCAGATCGGTTGGGTCCGGATCCGGGTCCGATCCAGGACCGGTCCGGGTTGGTCCGGACCGGTCCAGCACCTACCCGGGGCCGGTCCCGGTCAACCCAGGACAATCTGAACAGTCCGATCAGGACCGAGGTTCGGCCGCGGCGGCTTCGGCGGCTTCGGCCGGTGCCTCCCGCTGGACCCCGGCGCCCGCCTCTGCCCCGGCCAGGTCGGCCTCCATCTGGGCGGCCGACGGGGCGGCCAGGATGGACACCAGCACGTGGTCCGGCTCGGTGGCCAGGGACACCCCGTCCGGCAGCGGCACGTCACCCGCGGCGATCCGGCCGCCCGCCGTCATGCCCGCGATGTTGACGTCGATCGAGGTCGGAATGTGGGTGGCCTCGGCCAGCACCGACAGGACGTTCGACTCGTGGTTCACCAGCGTGTCGGAGGACGCCTCGCCCACGATGTTGATCGGCACCTCGACGGTGACCTGCTCGCCGCGACGCACGACCACCAGGTCGATGTGCTGCAGGAACCCCTTGATCGGGTCGCGCTGTACCTGCTTGGGCAGTACCAGTTCGGTGCCGCCGTCCAATTCCAGGCTCAGCAGCACGTTCGACGCCTTGAGCGCCAGCATCAGCTCGTGGCCCGGCAGCGACACGTGCACCGGCTCGCGCCCGTGACCGTAGATCACGCCGGGGACTTTTCCGGCCCGACGGGTGCGGCGGGCGCCTCCCTTGCCGAACTCGGAACGTGGTTCGGCAGCGATTCGGACCTCGGACACGGGGGAGCACTCCTCGACTGAGAATTAATGACGGATGCGGTGGGGGCACGGCCGGCCGGGCGGACACCCAAAACCACCGCGTCGATCACGGAGGCCGTGGACGGCGTCCCTCGCCGGGCAACCGCTACACAGTACCCGCTTGGCGCCGCCACACCACAACCGGCCCGCACTGCTCGGTCACCCGTGGTCAGCCACCGGCCGATCCGGAACGGACCGCCCATGCCAATACCCACACCGACGCCCCATACCGCCCTCAGATCAGTGCGACATCAGTGCCATATCAGTGCCGCCATATCAGTGCCGCCATGTCAGTGCCATGTCACCGTCATGTCAGCGCCACGCGGGGTGCCGAACTCGGCTGTGTCCGACGGTTGGTCAGGACGCGTTCCCGTCGAACAGGCTGGTCACCGACCCGTCCTCGAACACCTCACGGATGGCCCGGGCGATCAACGGTGCGATGGAGAGCACGGTGATCTTGTCCAGCCGACGCTCCGGCGGAATGGGCAGCGTGTCGGTCAACAGGATCTCGCTGATCCGACTGTTCTTCAGTCGGTCCACGGCCGGGCCGGACAGCACCGGGTGGGTGGCCGCGGCGATGACGTCGGCCGCACCGGCGGCCAGCAGCAGGTCGGCCGCCTTGATGATCGTCGATCCGGTGTCGATCATGTCGTCAACCACGATGCAGACCCGACCGGTCACATCGCCGACCACCCGGTTGGCGCGTACCCCCTCGTTGGGCACCAACGGATCACGGGTCTTGTGGATGAAGGCCAGCGGGCAACCGCCCAGCCGGTCGGTCCAACGCTCGGCGACCCGTACCCGGCCCGAATCCGGCGCCACCACCGCAAGATCGTTACCGGCGTACTTCTCAGCGATGTACCGGGCCAGCACCGGCATGGCGAACAGGTGGTCGACCGGGCCGTCGAAGAAGCCCTGGATCTGCGCGGTGTGCAGGTCCACGGTCAGGATCCGGTTGGCCCCGGCGGTCTTCAACAGGTCCGCCACCAGTCGGGCGGAGATGGGTTCGCGACCACGGTGCTTCTTGTCCTGACGGGCGTACGGGTAGAAGGGCAACACCACGGTGATGCGCTTGGCCGACCCACGCTTGAGCGCGTCGACCATGATCAGCGTCTCCATCACCCACTGGTTGATCGGCGCCGGGGTGCTCTGGATGACGAAGGCGTCCGACCCGCGGACGGATTCCTCATAACGGATGAACGTCTCGCTGTTGGCGAAGTCATATGCCGAGGTCGGAGTGCACTCGACACCCACGTGTCGGGCTATCTCCTCGGCCAGTTCGGGAAACCCCCGCCCGGACAGGAGCATCAGGCTCTTGTGGCTCGCGGCCTGGATCGCATTCATTTCTGTCCTCCACGAGC
>DATCXL010000857.1:0-6001 GCA_036565825.1 Mycobacteriales bacterium | reverse complement strand
CGGGTGGCTGGCCAGCACGGCCCTGCACGGCTTCACCGCCACCGTCGCCGGCACCCACATCGGCCCGATCGACACGATCTTCGCGGCCGCCGGCGTCCTGGTCGTGTTGGCCGGCGCGTACGCCTACATCACGCTCCCGCGCCAGGCCACCGAACCGGCACCGACATGAGCTCCTCCGAGGCATCATTCGGCTGCATGGTGTGGAACCAGACGTGAGTCGGCTCAGCGAAACGGACCGGAGCGCGCCGCGAGAGTCTCGGGTACCGCCCGCAGCAGTCGCAACACGGTGGCACCGGCCAGGAACATGGCCAGGCCACCGGCGGGCATGCCGACCAGGTAGTGGTCGACGGTCGGGGCCCCGTTGTCACTGAGCAGCCCGAGTACGACGGCCACGAAACTCCCGACGGTCAGCAGGAGGCGCGGCACCGGGGCGGTCACCGCGCGGACGACCCTGTCCGGCAGCCAGCCGGGCCGTTCGGTCGGGCGGCGCCAGCCCCGCGTCTCGATCCGGCCGAACACGGTGACCAGCCCCGCGAGGACCACGATCAGCATGATCAGCCACGGCGTGCGCCAGAGCCACCATGCGCGGGTGGCCACCACCGGAGTGGGGAGCACGTGGAGCGCATCCAGTGCCCCGGCGAGCAGGAGTACGGCGCTCATGTGCCACAGGAAGATTGTCAGCACCACGGTGTTCACCCCGACCACCGCCTGCCAGGGCCGTGACCGGTGCAGCCAACCCTCGACGGGGTGGCGCAGCATCAACACCAGGCCCAACTGGAATGCGGTGGTGGCGAGCAGAGCCAGAGTTGGTGGCGAGGCATTGTGCAGCCGCTGTCCGGACACGTTTATCATGCTGACCGGGTAGGGGCCGATCACGGTCAACAACAGCAACGCGACCAGGCCGCCCACCAGCAGCGGAGCCCACACCCTGGCCCGAAACGGGATCCGGCCGTCTCGCCAGAAGAACCCGATCTGGTGTATGACCAGCCAGCCGAACACGAAGTTGCTGGCGCCCAGGACACCCAACCCGGCCAGCCGCGCCACATCGCCGAGAGCAACGAGAAACACCAGTGCCACCAGCACGCGGAAGCCGAAGCGTCGATGCAGGCGGTACATGACCGGTGTCAGCACGATCACGACCAGATATGCGGACAGGAACCAGAGCGGAATCGACGCGACCCAGACCGCGAACCGCGCGAGGTCGGGTCCGACGTCCAACAGATGAGCAAGAAACGCGCCGCCGGCGAGGACCACCAGCAACGCCGTGGTGGGCCGGACAAGACGCCCACTGCGATCCTGGAGCCAGGTGATCGCATCGCCCCCGTGGCGGCGATGTGAGGTCAGCGACGCGGCGTTGGCGAACCCCCCGACAACAAAAAACATCGGCATGATCTGGACAAGCCACGTGATCGGGTACGCCCAGGGTAGCGACCCGAGCGCGGAGTGCCCGGTGAGCCGCCCGTGCGCGTCGTAGCCGATCACGCTCACCGTCCAGTGACCGAGCACCACCAGGATGATCGCCAGCACACGGAGCAGGTCGACGAGGCGCTCCCGGGACGCCGGGGTTCGTTCGGCGAGCTCGCGCAGCCGATACACGTCAGCAGGTTATTTCTCCCGAAGGACCGTCGAACCGAGCCGCGCCGACGTTACCCCGGTGAACCGCCGGGCATGCCGGGTAGCACGCTCGGCGGGCCCGATCACGCGGCCGGTACACCGTCTGTGGGGCCGGGACACCATCCGAGATGGTCACGAGCGCACCCACTCGCTGGTCAGGAACGGTTCGGTGACCTCATGCCGTCGGTTGGGCCGCCCGCTCGGCGGAGCTGCGCTCGACGCAGAACTCGTTGCCCTCGGGGTCGGCCAGCACCACCCAACCGGTTCCGTCCGGCCGGCGCTGGTCGTCGACCAGGGTGGCGCCGAGTTCGAGTAGTCGGGCCACCTCCTCGTCACGGGTCCGGTCGGTCGGCGCGACATCCAGGTGCACCCGGTTCTTGACCGTCTTCGACTCGGGAACACGGATGAACAGCAGGTTCGGCACACCCTCGGGTGCCAACAGGAAACCCTCGGGGTCCTCAGGTGCGTTGGGATTGGTCGGGTCCTCGGTATACCCGGTGACCTGGCTCCAGAACACGACCTGTGCGTAGGGGTCAGTGCAGTCGAACGTGATCGTTCTGATCTGGACGGTCACGGGAAATCCTCTCGGACGGGTTCGTGCAACCAACAGCGGGCGTCAGTCAACGATGGTAGAAGGCCCGGAATCCGAAGCATGTCGGATCATCACCGCGCCCTGTCCTGTCATGCCGGGTGTGGGACCGCTGTCGCCCGAGCGGTCAGTCGGCGGGTGGATGGTCGTCCAGGCGCTCGAGGAGTTGCTTGCGAAGCCGGGCGGTGTCGCCGCGTCGGCGCCGCCGTCGGCGAGACCTGATGATCTCGGCGAGGAGCAGCCGCCGCGTCGGGTCCAGGCCGTCGATCATCTGCGCGGCGAGCAGCATCGCGTGGAACTGCTCGAATCGGCTGCGCGGATCTGTGATGGTGGTCAGGACGGCGTCGAAGTTCCGCAGTTCGGGTCTGGCCTGCATCATCGCCAGGGCGGTGATGCGTTCCTCGTCGGTTCCGTGTTGGAGCCAGCACAGAACCTCTGCCGGTTCGAACGGCTGCTCGGCGGCCAGACGACGTGCCTGGGCGACGATCCGTTCCATCGCGCGGGTGCGCACCGGACCGGCGGGAAGTACGCCGCGTACCCGCCGATAGTCGGCCGCGATCGGGCCGGCAGCATCGAGGAGGGCCTGGGCCTCGGCGCGCAACCGGTCGGCCGTGGCGGTGTCGCCGTACTGCTCGGACTGCTCGGCCAGGGAGAACCTCTCCGCCGCGGCAGCGCGCAGTCGCAGTGTGGTGCCGCCGAACTCGAGGCTTTCGATCCGACCGCCCAACAGGGCCACGACGAGGACGGCGCCACCGAAGGCCAGTAACACGCCGGTGCCGGTCCCGTTGTTGCTGACGAAGACCGCGACCACCCCGGTCCCGAACGACCCCGCACCCAGCAGGCCCATCAACACCCGCACGCCAGGGCCGAACGGAGACGATGCTGAGCGAGGTCTCATCACTGCTCCCAGCACGATGGACGGAGGTGCGGCCGGTGCCCATCAGATCAGAGGGCTGTCTAGCGCGAAGGCGTGGACTCGGTAGCAGGTCGGTCCCGGCCAGGCGGGCCTGACCGGAACCGACGAGTACCGCTGCTCAGATGTCCTGTGGCGGCGGGGCATCCCCGCCCATGCCCTGGATGACCTCGTTCACCTGATCGATCCGGTCGGAACCATCCACGTGGAGCACGGCGCAGGGCTGTCCGTCGTGGTTCAGCAGGTTGGTGATCGCCATCTCGGCGGTGCAGTGCACCGGTGGGCACACCTCCGCGTCGATGGCCTCGATGTCCGCCCCCGGTGCCAGGGGCAGCCGGTGCGTCGCCCGGTAGGCCGGGTCAGGCTCGAAGTACCTGGTGCTCAGGTGGCCGGTGCCGTCGTCTGTCTTCTCGCCGATGACCTTCCGGAACTCCACCATCTGCAGCGAATCGTCGTAGGCCACCAACTGCACGGTCAACGTGGTGTTGGGGAAACGCAGCTGCTGCGTCGGGGGCGTGGTCTCCGGTGCGCCGGTCTGCCCCGCCCCGGCTGCCCCGCCTGCCTCGGCACTCGGGCCTACCGTCGGGGCAACTGTCAGGGCGGGTTTGTGTTCGGGGTCGTGGACGACTGGCATGCGGAGATGGTCATTACCGCGCCCAACAAAACGATCACACCGAACCGGTGTCGGTGTGCTGCCATAGCTGCCTCCCGTTGTGTTGCGTGCCGTGCCCGCTCACGGACAACCAACAGGACGCGCGAATTCAGACCGTGTTTACCGGCCACCGTTTTTCGACATGGTATTTACCGATATGTGCGCCGCCTACGCTGCCCGTAACGGGTCAGTCCACCCGGCTTGTAGATCGCCAGCGCCGTGGTCACGAGCAACACGACCAAAGCGGCGACTGGGGCGATCACCAGTTGGGTGCGCGGCCAGGTGAGATCACCGTCGGACAGTGTGGTGTGCTCCACCGCCCTGGCCAGGCGACCGATCGGCCGCGTGTGGACCAGCAGCACCACGGTGGCTGGGACGGTGAGCAGCAGTTTGACCAGCACCCAGTAGTGCCGGAACAGACCCCAGGTGGTGCCCAGCGACTGGACGAGCCCGGTGAGTAGCGAGGCGAGGCTCAGCGGGACGATCACTGACCAGGTGATCAACTCCGCCGCGAGATAGGCCGAGCGCACCGTCTGAGTGTCCTGGCTGGTCAGACCAGCGACGGACAGAGCCAGGAAGGCGAGGACCGAGCCGAGCCAACCGACCGAGGACGCCACATGCGCGGCGAGCGCGAACCTGCGCAGGCCGGGCGCCATGGTCATCAGTGACCACCAGGGCTGTTGCCGGTCAGATGCAGGACGACAGTCACCACGACCAGGGTGATCGCGATGATCCCGAACACCTTCACCCAACGCGGTGCACCGCCGGGCGCTCCGCGGTCTGGCCCCGCGCCGGTGCCGGAGTAGGTGGGCGGGTCAGCCATGAAGGTCTCCTGGGTCGCGGGTGGGTGTCAGGGTTCCCGTTCATGACACGAATTTTACGAGACATTGTGTCGATATTAGATCACAGTGTATCGGCGTCGTCATCGCGTATGCTGCGGTGGTGCCGAAGATCTGGAACGAGACGATCGAGGCACATCGCCGCGCGGTACGTGACGCCACCCTGGACACCACCGCGGCCCTGGTGGCCGCGCACGGACTGGCGTCAGTGACGATGTCGCGGATCGCCGAGGAGACCGGCATCGGGCGGGCGACCCTGTACAAGTACTTTCCCGACGTCGAGTCGATCCTGGTCGCCTGGCACGAACGTCAGATCACCGGCCACCTGCACCATCTCGCTGAGGTCCGAGATCGCGCTGATGGCACCGACGCACGGCTCAGGGCGGTGCTGGAGGCCTATGCGCTCATCTCCCACGAGCACCACGGCACCGAACTGGCATCGCTCCTGCATCGAGGTGAGCACGTCGCCCGAGCGCGCCAGCAGCTCACAGACTTCATCCGGGACCTACTGATCGAAGGCGCACGCGCCGGCGATCTGCGCGACGACGTCACGCCTGACGAACTGGCAAACTACTGCCTGCACGCCCTCACCGCGGCCAGCAGCCTGCCATCACGGGCCGCGGTCCGCCGGCTCGTCGCGGTCACCCTGACCGGGTTGCGTCCCCCGCACTGACTCATACGACGGGTCTCCGGAGTCGGAGAACCTCCTCAACGCCTCGCCCCGAGGCCGCCAGCCTGCTCCCCGCAACACAGGAACAGCGGGAACGCGTGCTGAACTGCGCAGATGACAGGTAACCGACGGGATCGTGGAAGACCCGGCGAAGCGGCCGTGCGGTGGTCAACGGCGGATTGGGGCCATGGCGGCAGCCCTACCATCTGCATGTGAGTGGGCAACCATCGCGCGGAGGGTGCCAGGTGATCGACGATCTTGTGGGTCGGCTGGCAGCTCAGGGGATTGACACACCCGCTCTGGAGCCGCTGCCGCTGGCAGTTGGCGTCACCGTGATGGGTTTCCCGTCCGAGGGAGACGCGGCACTCGCCTGGTGGCGGCGCCTACGCGCGGTGCACGAACTCACGGGATTCTGGCCGGTGTTGGTCCCTTCGGTAGATGAGGCGGTCGACGCATCGGGCAAGGTGGAAGCCGGACCCGGTGAACGGCTGGCTCGGGCCGTCGAAATGGACGGCGCCGAGGTGCTGAACCCGCAGGGCGCCACGTTCGAGTCGCTGGACGACCAGCGGCGGCAGGACATGCTGGAGAAGTGGCCCGAGGCACCAGGTCGGATCGACGGGTTCGGTCTCCCGTATCTCCGGAACGGCCAACCGGCCCCGGTGCTGGTCGCCCTGGTCGCAGCGGAATCCGGTTGGCAGGTTCCAACGCTGTTGGACTACGGCTA
>DATCXL010000840.1:0-2931 GCA_036565825.1 Mycobacteriales bacterium | reverse complement strand
TTCGCTCCACCCCACACCCCCTCACACCCCCAGCCCCGCCGCGGATCGCCGCCTGAGCCCGCCCACCCGAGCAGGGTGACCCATACCAGTCAGACGGCGAGGACGATCTTGCCGATGTGTTCGCTGGCCTCCAGTACCCGGTGCGCCTGTGCGGCCTCGCGCAGCGGCAGCACCCGGTCGATCACCGGACGCACCTGACCGGACTCGATGCCCGGCCAGACCGACTCGCGCACTGCGGCCACGATGCTCGCCTTCTCCTCGGCCGGGCGGGCCCGCAACGAGGTGACCGACACCGAGCCACGCCGGGCCATCAGCTTGCCCAGGTCCAGTTCGGCCGTTCGGCCACCCTGGAGCCCGATGATCATCAACCGCCCGTTGGGGGCCAACGCGTCGATGTTGCGGTCCAGGTAGGCCGCGCCCATGTTGTCCAGGATCACCCCGACACCACGGCCGTCGGTCTCCTCCCGCACCCGGGCGACAAAGTCGGTCTCCCGGTAGTTCACCGCCAGTTCGGCGCCCAGTTCCCGGCAGCGGGCGAGTTTGGTCTCGGTGCCCGCGGTACAGAACACCCGGGCGCCGTGCCGGGCCGCCAGTTGGATGGCCATGGTGCCGATCCCACTGCTGCCGCCGTGCACCAGGAATGTCTCGCCGGAGGCCAGTCCGGCCAACATGAACACGTTCGACCACACCGTGCAGGCCACCTCGGGCAGGGCCGCCGCCTCGACCACCGACAGTCCCTTCGGGACGGGCAGCAGGTGGCCGGCGGGCACCGCGACCTGTTCGGCGTATCCGCCACCACCGAGCAGCGCGCACACCTGGTCGCCGACATGCCAACTGGTGACGCCCTCGCCGAGCGCGGCGACCCGACCCGCGCACTCCAGTCCCGGGTAGGCCGGTGCGCCGGACGGTGGTGGGTAGTGACCGAGCCGCTGCATCACGTCGGCACGGTTGATCGCGGTGGCGGCGACCTCGACGAGAACCTCGCCGGGTCCTGGTTCGGGGTCGGGCACCTCGGCCCAGGTCAGCGCGTCCGGGCCGCCGAAGGTCGGGAGGGTGATGGCATGCATGGGCACACGGTAGAACCGCCAGGCGATGTCACGCCGCCCGGTCCGGTCACCTGCGAACAACGCCGAACGCCTCGGAACAGTCAGAAACAGCCCGGAACAGTTCGAGACCGCTCCGCCGGACACGTGGCATGGGGTGCTCCGGCGCGGTCGATACCAATCCGTTGACAGCCGAGCCTGGACAGATGGGCATCCTACGGGTGACGATCATCACGGACAGAGTTCCGGGAACGGCGGTGCGGACGATGCTCTACCTGAACCACCTGTGCGGCGTAACCTCCGTTGGTGGCGAGGTGGCGGTGAGTTCGTATCCCCACCCAGTGGGTTGATCCCTCCCTGATCCACCTCCCCGCGGCCCGGGCGGACCCCTCCCCGCCCGGGCCGCACCTTTTCTTCGAACCCGTCACACCGCGGATCGCCGCCGGACCACCGGGGCGAGGTGACCGCTCTTTTTCAACCCTTCGGCCACAGCACGAGTTGGGTGCAGCGGAAGGCGGCGATGGTGCGGTCGGTCTCCACGTGCCGGACGGCGGCGTCCCACACCTGGGTGGTCCGTCCACTGTGTACCACGGTGGCCACCGCCTCCAGGGTTCCCGACAGGGCGGTACCCAGGAAGTTCGCCTTCAGTTCGACCGTGGTGAACCCGCTGGACCCGTCCGGCAGCAGCAGGCGGCAGGCGTAGCCGCAGGCGGTGTCGGCCAGCCCGATCACGGTGGCCGCGTGCAGGTAGCCGTTGGGCGCCGTCAGGTCCGGCCGGATGTCCAGTTGGGCGACCAGCCGACCCGGTTCGCTGGTCACCACCCGAAACCCGATCAGCCCGGGAAACCGGCTTTCACCCAGGGTTGCGAACTCCTCGACACTCATGTCCATGTGCGGCAGTATCGCCCGGCCCGAAATCACTCCCGAACACCCTCCCAGCGGGTTAACGGTCAATAGCCTGCGTGGTACGCGCGGTCTGGCCGAGTGGTCGGTTGTGGCCGAGTGGTCGGATGTGGCCGGATGTGGCGAACGTTGGCCGGAATCTGTGGGAGGCACGGTGCCGTTCGGAGACTTCCAGTTCGAGCTCTACCTGCGGGGGCTGGCCGGTCAGGTGCCCGACCTGCCGATGACGCCGGCCGGGGTCGAGGCGGCGGCACTGGCACGGATGGACCCGAAGGCCGCCGGTTACGTGGCCGGTGGCGCCGGCGCGGAGCAGACCATGCGGGCGAACCGGGAGGCGTTCGAACGCTGGCGGATCGTGCCGCGGATGCTGCGCGGGATCACCGAACGGAACCTGTCCACCACGGTGTGCGGGACGCCGATGCCCGCGCCGGTGATGCTCGCCCCGATCGGCGTGCTGGGCATCGTGCACCCCGACGCCGAACGCGCGGTGGCCCGGGCCGCGGCCGCCACCGGGGTACCGATGGTGCTGTCCACCGCCGCGTCCACCTCCATGGAGGAGGTCGCTGCCGAGGCCGGTGACGCTCCCCGCTGGTACCAGTTGTACTGGCCCACCGACCGGACCGTGGCGGCCAGCCTGGTGCACCGCGCCGAGGCCGCCGGCTACCGCGCCATCGTGGTCACCGTGGACACCTGGACGCTGGGTTGGCGGCCGCGTGACCTGGAACAGGCGTACCTGCCGTTCCTGACGACCGAGGGGCTGGCCAACTACCTGTCCGATCCGGCGTTCCGGGCCGGGCTGGCCGTGCCGCCCGAGCAGGACCCGCAGGCGGCCGTGCTGCACTGGGTGAGCATGTTCGGAGACCCGGCGTTGACCTGGGACGACCTGGCCTGGCTGGCCGGCCAGACCGAACTGCCGGTGCTACTCAAGGGCATCTGTCACCCCGACGATGCCCGGGCCGCCGCGGACGCCGGAGTCGCCGGCATC
>DATCXL010000821.1:0-5481 GCA_036565825.1 Mycobacteriales bacterium | reverse complement strand
GATGCCGGTGGGCAGCCGCTCGCCGATCCTGGCGAACCACTCCTCGATCTGCGGGAGCTCGGCCTGCCACTCATCCCGGTCCACCGACAGCGCCGCGGCCAGGTCGTCGGAGTCGACCTCCAGACCTTCGAGGTCCAGCGCGTCGGGCGTGGGGACGTACCCGATCGGCGTCTCGGTGGCCGACGCGGTGCCCTCGATCCGCTCGATGGCCCACTTGAGCACCCGGCTGTTCTCCCCGAAGCCCGGCCACAGGAAGCGGCCGTCCTCGCCCCTGCGGAACCAGTTCACGTAGAAGATGCGGGGCAGCTTGCTCGCGTCGGCCTGCTTGCCGACCGAGATCCAGTGGCCGAGGTAGTCACCGACGTTGTAGCCGATGAACGGCAGCATCGACATCGGGTCACGCCGCACCACACCGACCTTGCCGGTGGCCGCCGCGGTCGTCTCGCTGGACAGCGTCGCGCCGAGGAACACCCCGTGCTGCCATCCTCGCGACTCGGTCACCAGCGGGATGGTGGTCCGCCGGCGACCGCCGAACAGGATCGCCGAGATCGGCACCCCCCTGGGGTCCTCCCACTCCGGCGCAATGATCGGGCACTGCCCGGCCGGGGTGCAGAACCGGCTGTTCGGGTGCGCGGACACCACCTCGGAGTCCGGCGTCCAGTCAGCGTGCTTCCAGGAGGTCAGGTGAGCCGGCGGCTCGGTCGTCATGCCCTCCCACCAGACGTCGCCGTCGTCGGTGAGCGCGGTGTTGGTGAAGATGGAGTTGCCCTGCTCGATGGTGCGCATGGCGTTGGCGTTGGTGTGGTAGCCGGTACCCGGGGCCACGCCGAAGAACCCGTACTCCGGGTTGAGCGCGTAGAGCCGGCCGTCCTCGCCGAACCGCAGCCAGGCGATGTCGTCACCGAGCGTCTCGACCTTCCAACCGGGCACGGTCGGTTCGAGCATGGCCATGTTGGTCTTACCGCAGGCGCTGGGGAACGCCGCCGCGACGTAGTAGACCTTCTGTTCCGGACTGGTCAGCTTGAGGATCAGCATGTGCTCGGCCAGCCAGCCCTCGTCCCGCGCGATCGCCGAGGCGATCCGCAGCGAGTAGCACTTCTTACCCAGCAGCGCGTTGCCGCCATAGCCGGAGCCGTAGCTCCAGATCATCCGCTCCTCGGGGAAGTGGACGATGTACTTGGTCTCGTCGCACGGCCACGGCACGTCGTCCTGCCCGGGCGACAGGGGCGCCCCGACCGAGTGCAGCCCTGGCACGAACGAGGCGTCCTGGCCGAACAGGTCAAGCGCCGCTCGGCCCATCCTGGTCATGATGCGCATGGACACCACGACGTAGGGGGAGTCGGTGATCTCCACGCCCAGCATCGGGCGCTCGGCCGTCAGCGGACCCATGCAGAACGGGATGACGTACATGGTCCGGCCACGCATCGAGCCGCGGAACAGCTCGGTCAGCACGGCCTTCATGTCGTCGGGGGCCATCCAGTTGTTGGTCGGCCCGGCGTCAGCCTCCTCCCGCGAACAGATGTACGTCCGGCCCTCGACCCGGGCCACGTCGGCCGGGTCGGAGGCGCACCAGTAGGAGTTCGGCTTCTTGTCCGGACTGAGCCGTACGAACGTGCCGTTGTCCACAAGGAGTTGGGTTAGACGCTCCCACTCCTCTTCCGATCCGTCACACCACTCAACCCGGTCTGGCTGGCAGAGTTCGGCGGACTCTCTAACCCAGTCGAGGAGGCGCTGGTGCGCTGTGGGAGCCGCTTCCAAACCGGGGATAGTCGGTGCAGTCATCCTGAGCACTCCCTTGAGGTCAACTTTGACCTGACCCGAAAAAGCCGGCGCTACGGATCGGTGCCGGGGGATTGACCGAGAGTAGCGCCGCTGCCTGTGGGCAGGGCGGATCCTGTGTCGGATCTCACCCGTGCCCGGCGTCCAGGTTGGTCAGGATACGCCGTCCGACAAGATCACGAACGGGTCACCAGAGCCGGTCGACAGTAGGCCTCCTGCCTTTACTTTGTCCGAATTAGTCATCTATCTCGATCAAGATGCCGAGTCGGTTCACCGGCTACGATGCCTTACTGACCGTGGACATGTTGAAGTCCGGAATCCGCAGTGCCGGCATCGCGGTACGGGTGAAGTAGTCGTTCCATTCCCGGGGCAGGCAGCGCTCTGTCGTGCCCACCTGGGCGGCCCGGGCCAACAGGTCCACCGGGCTCTCGTTGAACCGGAAGTTGTTCACCGCGCCGACCACCTCGCCGCCCTCCACCAGGTACACCCCGTCGCGGGTCAACCCGGTCAGCAGCAGGGTCTGCGGGTCCACCTCCCGGATGTACCACAGGCAGGTCAGCAACAGACCGCGGTCGGTGCCCGCCACCATGTCCTGAACCGAACCGCCCTGATCCGGTGCCCGCAGGATCAGGTTGTCGACCAGCCCGGTCGGCTCCCCACCGGCCCGTTGCGCCCAGGCCCTCGGGCGCAGCAACGAGGTCAACTCTCCGTCGGAGATCCACGACACCGGTCCGGTTGGCATGCCGTTGTCGAACACCGACACCTGGGCGGCCGACCATCCGGTGGCCAGGAAGGGCGAGCACTCCAGCCCGGACGCACCCGGGTCGCTGTGCAGGGTCAGCGGGAGTTCGGTCAGCCGTTCGCCGATCCGCGAACCGCCGCCCTTCTTCGAGAACACGGTGCGCCCCTCGTCGGCGTCCCGGGCCGCCGCCGACCAGTACAGGTAGATCATCATGTCGGCCACCGCCGAGGGTGGCAGCAGCGTCTGGTAGCGACCGGCCGGCAGTTCGACCGACCGCCGGGCCCAGTCCAGCCGGGTGGCCAGCGCCGCGTCCAGTTCTGTGACGTCCACGTCGGTGAAGTCCCGGGTTGGCACCCCCACCCACGCCGAGCGGGCCATGTCGGTGGACTTGCCGTTCAGTTCCAGCCGCCCGGTCGGCTGCGCGTGCCGCAACCGCAGACCGGTGGACGACCCGAGGTAGGTCGTCTCCACCACATGCTCGGCGAACCCGAAGAGCAGCCGGTCGGCCGCCCGGGACCGCCCGAACGCCTCGCCCAGGTCGGTGGCCACCGAGGAGAACACCCCGACCGAGGTCTCGTCCGGTGCGTCGTCCCAACCGGCCGAACCAGGATGGTCGGCCACCGGCTGTACCAGCGGTGCGGCGTCGTCGGCCGGACCGGCGTCGCGCGCGGCCTGTTCGGACGCGCGTACCAGTTCGGCCAACTCCTCGGCGCCCACCGCGCTGCGTTCCACCACGCCGGAGGCGGTGCCCTCCTTACCGTTCACCGTGCTGATCACCGTCAACCTGCGGCCGCGCATCGCGCCGTTGGTGGTCAACGTGTTGTTGGCCCAGCGCAGGTTGGTCTCGTAGCGCTCGGTGGCGATCACCACCGCGCCGTCGGCCCTCGACAGCGCGAGCGCGCGTTCAACCGTCTCCTGCGGGCTCATGCCTGTCCTCGCTTCGCTCCGGACGGGCATGAGGCACAGGGGGACTGTGCGGTCTGATTCGCTCGCCGACGCTCGCTCACCGGCCGGCCTCCTTGACCGTGTTGAGGATCTTCACGCCGCGGAACAGCGCGGCCGGGCAACCGTGGCTGACCGGCGCGACCTGGCCCGGCTGTGCCTTCCCGCAGTTGAACGCCCCGCCCAACAGGTAGGTCTGTGGGCCGCCGACGGCCTCCATCGATCCCCAGAAGTCGGTCGTGGTGGCCTGGTAGGCGACGTCGCGCAACTGGCCGACGATCCGGCCGCCGCGGATCTGGAAGAACCGCTGGCCGGTGAACTGGAAGTTGTACCGCTGCATGTCGATGGACCACGACCGGTCACCGACGACGTAGATACCACGGTCCACACCGGAGATCAGCTCCTCGGTGGACGGGCCGTCGGGTGCCGGTTGGATGGACACGTTGGCCATCCGTTGCACCGGAATGTGACTGGCCGAGTCGGCGAACGCGCACCCGTTGGACCGGCCCAGGCCCTTGAGCCTGGCCATCCGCCGGTCGATCTGGTACCCGACCAGGGTGCCAGCCCGGATGATGTCCCACGACTGGGCGGCCACGCCCTCGTCGTCGTAGCCGATGCTGGCCAGGCCGTGCTCGGCGGTGCGGTCACCGATGACGTTCATGACCGGCGAGCCGTACCGCAGCGTGCCCAACTTGTCGAAGGTGGCGAACGACGTACCCGCGTAGGCCGACTCGTAGCCCAGCGCCCGGTCCAGTTCGGTGGCGTGCCCGATCGACTCGTGGATGGTGAGGAACAGGTTCGACGGGTCGATGACCAGGTCGTAGTCGCCGGCCTCTACCGACGGCGCCTTGGTCTTCTCCGCCAGCCAGCCCGGGATCTGCGCCAGTTCGGCGTCGAAGTCCCAGCCGGTGCCGGTCAGGTACTCCCAGCCGCGGCCGGCCGGCGGGGCACAGGTGCGCATCGACTCGAACGACCCGTGCGCCAGATCTACCGCCACCGCAGTCAGTTCCGGATGGATCCGGACCCGCTGCTGGGTGGTGACGGTACCGGCCAGGTCGGCGTAGAACTTGTTCTCCTGGACCTGCGCGAGCCGCGCCTCGGTGTGGTCGACCCCGTCGGCGGCCAGCAGCCGCTCGGACCATTCGGTGAGCAGCCCGACCTTGTCCGCGTCTGGCACGTCGAACGGGTTGGTCTGGTAGGAGGAGACCCAGGTGACGTCGGGGTACACCGGTTCGTCGGCCAGTTCGATGCGCTCGGAGTTGACCGGCTGGCTGACCCGGGCCACCTCCACGGCGTGCTCGGCCAACCGGACCGCCTCGGCCGGGGTCAGGTCGACGCCGGCGGCGAATCCCCAGGTGCCGTCGTGCACGACCCGCACGGCGATTCCGGTCTGCTCCTCCGCGCGGGCCATCTCCAGCCGGCCGTCACGCAGCACGAGGTTCTGGGTACGAATACGTTCCAGTCGGAAGTCGGCGTGTTCGACGCCGAGCTCGCGGGCACGGGTCAACGCGGCATCGGCGAGTCGCCGCATCGGCAACGCGAGGAACGCCGGGTCGATGTCGGGCACGAGATCAATCTCCTTGCCTCAACGGGATACGACCCACCGACCCTAAACCAGGCTAACGAAATCCCCCTCCGGTTTCGCCCGGAGTTGACCGGAGGTCAGTCCCGCGCGCCGCGGATCCGCACGCAGCAGTGGCCCTCGCCCGGGGCCAGCTCGGCCCGCACGCCGGAGGCGTCCAGGCCCTGGAGCAGACCCTCGACGAAGGCCTGGTTGATGCCACAGACCAGGGCCGGTGAACGGACCGCGAGCCGGTGGAACGGACAGTTGCGCAGACACAACATGTCGGCGGAGGTACGCACCGGTTCGTACCCGAGGGTTTCCAGCACGGTCGCGGCCGCGGCAAAGGCTCGTTCGGGTCCGAGCCGCCCGGCCCGGGTTCCGGCCCGGGCCTCCTCGCCGAGTTCGGCGCCCCGGACCGCTGCGGCCCGCAGCGCCGCCTCACCAGCACCGCCGG
>DATCXL010000805.1:0-2027 GCA_036565825.1 Mycobacteriales bacterium | reverse complement strand
GGCCGCCGAACATGGGGCCTGGTCTCGGTGTGCGCGTTCGTCGCGCTGGTGCTGGTGAACTTCGCCTGGCTGCACCCGGTGCTCACCGGCGGTCTGCTCAGTTACGACCAGTGGCACGCCCGCATCTGGTTCCCCTCCTGGATCTGATGCCCGGCCGCACCCGGGCCGACATCTCCGCCGTTCGTCAGGAACGTGATGCCAGTAGTAGCGAACCTTCAAAGCTCGGACCGGTTGTAGTCAGCACGTCGAGTGCCGCCGCGACCTGCTTCGCGGAGCCTGAATCGTCCTTGGATAGGACGGCGAACCAGTCCTCAACCTCCGGCACTAAGTAAATCTGCCACGACCACCCTAGAAGGATACCCTTCTACTGGGCCGGCCACTGGTGGACAGGATCAAGGGCTCACGGCTGACGAACCTCAAAGAGCTCCGCCCTGGTTCAAGAGGAAGGTCTGAGCTACGAATCTTGTTCTGCTTCGATCCGCACCGACGGGCGATCCTGTTTGTGGCCGGAGACAAGGCTGGGGACTGGCAACGCTGGTATCGGCGAGCCATACCGCTTGCCGAACAACGCTACGCCGACTTCCTCCATACACAGCGAGCACCGGAACAATATGGACGCTAGGTGATTATTATGACTTACCGGACGTGGGATGAGATTCGACCCAGCATCGTCTCACCGGGCGACGAGGCTCACGTGGCGAACTCGCCGAGCAGATGCGTACCGAGGTGCGGGCCTACCGGCTCGCTGACGCGCGGAAGTTGCGTGGACTCACGCAAACTCAGATCGCGCGCCGCATGGGGGTGTCCCAGACACGCGTGTCTCAGATCGAACGTGGCGAAGTCGCCGAGCTTCGGACCCTAGCGTCCTACATCACTGCTCTTGGCGGGGAACTCAAACTCGTCGCCGACTTCGGAGACGAGAGCCTTCGCATCGCGTAGCGATGCTGGTGGTACGCCCGGATCTGGGTTGCTCTCCTGATCTGATGCCCGACCGCACATCCGGGTCGGCCCTCCATGCGGGCCATGGGACGACGAACGGTCCAGGTCCACGCCGACCGTGGCGCGAGGCGCGTGAGAGCATCCGTCGATGGCCGACCGCCACCTGATCGACGTCCATGTGCTGCTCGTCCGAGATGGCAACGTTGTGCTCACCCGGCGACGCGACACGAACCCGACCTTCGACGGTCGCTGGCACCTGCCATCAGGGAAACTCGACGCCGGCGAATCTGTCATCGCCGCCGCCGCCCGTGAGGTGGCAGAAGAAGTCGGCGTGATCATCGACCCCGGCGACCTCCGCCACGTTCACACCACCCACGTCAACGACTCCGGCCTCGAACCCCGCCTCGGACTGTTCTTCGAAGCCCGACGGTGGACCGGTGAGCCCACCAACCGCGAGCCCGACAGGTGCTCGGACATCCGCTGGTTCCCCCTCGACGCACCACCCGAGGACCTCATCGCCTACCCCGCCGCCGGAATCCACGCCTACCGCGTTGGCCTGACCTTCAGCGTTCACGGTTGGCCCAACCACCACACAACCGGGGTGAACTGAGGCGGCCGGCCTCCCACGGTCGGGCGGTCGCGTGAACTTGGCCTGCCGAATGGTCCGAGGACGCAGGTAGCCTCGGAATCCTCTGCGACGGGAGGTATCCCATGTCAGACGATCAGACCATCGGCCAGCGCATCAGAACCGAGCGGTTGCGCCATGGCAAGAGCCTGGCCGTCGTCGCCGGTATGGCCGGAATCTCGGTGGGCCACCTGTCGAAGATGGAACGCGGCCTGGAACGGTGCGACCGTCGGTCGACGCTCGCCCGCATCGCAGACGCGTTGGGGGTGCACGTCGGGGTGTTCACCGGGGCGCCGGTCAATCCGACCGACGCCGACCAGATCGCCGCACAGACCCGCATTCCCGCGCTGCGTCTGGCCCTGCTCGGCACGGATCTGGACACCTCCGACCCCGCCGTGCGCATTCGGCCGCTGTCCGAGTTGCGCGCGATGACGGTGCAGGTTGCCGACCTGCGGCAGGTGTG
>DATCXL010000768.1:0-3597 GCA_036565825.1 Mycobacteriales bacterium | reverse complement strand
GGCTGGCCGAGATGACGTCGACGTCGCATGACCAGAACCGACGCGGTGGGAGTCAGTTCGGACACCACCGCATTAGCCCAACCGAACCACTGCGGAGTACCGGCCGGAGAGTTGGACATGGTCCAGTCGTGCATGTGGGTGAACGAGGCAGCACCGGCCATGACGCCGATAACAGCCGTAATGGCCACCAGGACCAGGCCCTCGGTGTTGAAGGGCCGGCGAGATGGTGTGGTGTGTTCGGTCATGCCGCGTCGGTTCCTTCCATCTCGGGGTGTCCAGCGCAGCGGTAGCACTGGCCGTAGCGGCGGGGGATGTAGTACGGCTTGTCCTGCCCGCAGGTGTGGCAGATCCGCCGGGCGAGGAGGGCCTTGATGACGGCCACGAGTTGGGCGTCGGTGGCTTCCCGCTTGGGCTTGACCAACTCGACCCGGTACAGGTAGGCAACCCGGGTGCCCTTACGCCACAGGATCTGGGCGACGGGCTCTTGTCCCCCGGGTCGAAGTCCCTTGGCCCGCAACTGGCGAAGCGTGGCCAGCCCAGGAGGCGCGCAGTGGTACGGATAGGTCGGTATTCCGTAGCGAACCCCCTCGGGGTCGTAGAACCCGACCGAGTAACCATCGGCGGACTGCCGTTCCAAGGACGGCACGCGGTTTGACCAGACCGGTCGGCGACGCGACCGCCTACGCGCACGGTGTCGGGTCACTGCTTCTCACCGCCCCACCGCTGCTGTGCGGCTTGGCGGGTGATCCCCAGACGGGAGGCGATCTCGGCCCAGGAGTAGCCGAACTGACGAAGCCCGGTGACGGCCTGGCCGATCGCGGTGTCGATGTCGCGGGCCAGGGTGAGCAGGTCGGGCAGGGCCTCCACGTCACCGTCAGCGATGCGACGGGAGTGGGCACGGACCACACGGCGCACGAACGCGCCGAACTTGTCGTTCTCCACGACCCGCCGGACACGACGGGGAGGTGTCAACGACGCCTTGACGACCGAAGCCGTTTCGGCCCGAGTCTGGGTAGGCTGCATGGCAACCACTCCTTGAATTGGGAAGGGTTGACCGAGGGGACCGGGTAGCTGTGGAGCGAACGCCGGTCCCTTCGGTGCTTCCGGTCAGGCGACGTCCTGCACGAGGGGCAGGACGTTCGCGACCTCGGTGGGGTCGGGGATGGTGTGGGTGCGCCGCGTCCACGCGGCGTAGTCCACGAGAGCCTCGATCTGGGTGTCTTCGAGGAACGGGGTACGCACCAGTCGGGGCGTACCGCCTTCGGCGATGAGGTAGCCGACACCCCGGTCTTCCGGGGCGATGCGCATGGCCGAGTAGCCGCGTGAGGCCCAGCCGTGGCCGAGGATCAGGTCGGAGGAGTTGTCGGTGGTGCAGCGGCCGGCGTGCCGCCACCCGAAGATGTCCCGAAGCGACGTCGGGATGATGTCGACGTTGGGCCGCTGGGTGGCCGCGATAGTGATGACCCCGCATGCCCGGCCCCGGGCCACCACGTCACGCATGAGCGCGACGAAGGTTTCCTGTTGCCGCCTGTCGCCGACGGTGGCCGAGTAGTAGGCGATCTCATCGATGATGCAGACGATGACGCTGAGCCGGTCCCGCCGGGAGATCTTCCGGCGGCCCTGGGCGAACAGCCAGGCGTAGCGGTTGTTGATGACCCGCTGAAGACGGGCCAGCGCGGTGATGGCCTGGTCGATGTCGGGTCCGACGAACAGGTCTGCGACGTCCTCCCACTGGCCGAGTTCGACCCACTTGCCGTCGAGCAGGCACAGCCGGGTGGCCTCGGACAAGGCCGCGTGCGCAGTGATGTTGTTGAGCAGGGTCGACTTACCGGCCCCCGGCTCACCAGCCGACAGCAGGTTCTTACCGAGCAGGGTCGAGTAGACCGGCAGCCCGTACTCATCGACCCCCAGGAACATCGGGTCGAACATCGACAACGTCGGCGCCACCGGGACGGTGTCGTCCTGTGTGGACATGGGTTGCCCTCCCTTCGAGGGTTCGGGGGTCAAGCGGGGGCGCGGATGTCGACCCGTGCCCCCGCTCGCGATCAGATCCAGTCGGTGACGTCGTCCTGGTCACCGGCACCCGCCACCACCGGGGCGGGGGTGTCCTTACGGGCCGGCTTGTCGGCCCGCGCGGTCGGCCTGGGGCCGGCCGTGTTGGTGTTCACGGCCTGTGCCGGAACGTCGGTCAGGTCCAACGCGGTGACGTCGGCACCGGACATGGCCGCCGAGACTCCTCGGCTACGGCCGGGGATTCGGCCGAGAAAGGAAGAGACCGCCTCCGTCAGAGGCGACGGGATCGGCTGATCGAACGAGTTACGGCGCTTGATGTCGAACTGGAGGTAGGCGGCGTACTTGCCCTTACCACCAGGGCAGACCTGGACCGACCTTGCCCAGCAGGTCACCGCCATCTTCGCCAAACGGGTGTCATCGAACTCACCGCCGGCAAGCCCAGGACGCAACCACACCCACACCCGTTCCCCGACCGGGGTCGGACGGGCGAGCAGGATGAACGGCAGACTGCCGGAACGATCGGTCGGCAGGAACTCGGCGAAACACACCCGCAGCCGATGCCGAGACACCGCGCACCACAGCACCGCGGAGATGCGGTGCCGCAACGGAGACCACACGAACAGGCCACCAACCGACGCCGCCACGATGGCAACGGCGACCAGGCCGTGAACGACCTGCCCAACCGCCAACACAGCCCCGGCCAGCACCAACCCGACGATGCTCTCCGCCAGCCAGTGCCACACGACACGCAGCACCGGCCACACCAGCACCGCGACACCCACGACGAACGCGCAGGCGAACGCCACGACCAGACCGACGAACGCGGCCAGCACACCGTTACTGACAACCTGCGCGGCGACCACTGCCGCCAGCAGCCACCCCGAGCACAGGGTCACCAGAAATGCGACCTTGGCGCGCCTCGTGGTCGACCGGCGAAACGCCGGATTGATGACATTGACGTCGGAGGACCTCCCCCGACGGCCACCGAAGAACGTACCCTTGGACATGACTCATCTGCCCTTCTACAGGGTTGGGTCTGAAGAGAGGCGAAGGGCCGGCAGGTTTCCAGGCCAGAACCGGCCCCTCGTCCGCTACTTGCGACCGCCGTCGACGGCGGTCCGGTAGGCGGCGTACGCCACCTGTGAGGCGTCCCACGCCTCGTGCTCACGCGCCAACGCCTGCTTGTAGTCGGCGTAACGCGCATCGGTCTTCCTGCACGCATTGGTGAACTCGTCGGAAAGACCCTCGTACGTAGCCCACAGTTCCTGTGTGGACTGGAAGACGACCTCGCTCGTCTGCGTCATCACAAACCCCACGCGTCGCGAACACGGATCGAACGAACAGGAGGAACTCTCAGAACTCAGGCGGCCTTGTCGCGGGCCTTGACCGGGTCGAGCGCCTTCGCCCGGAACGCCGTACCGTTACGGCCGTTCTGCGCCCACGGGATGGCCTCCAGCTCGATCGGGGTCACGCCCTGCCCCACCGTCACCTGCGGCGGTTGCCCCGCCATCGTGACCGTGATGACCTCCGCGCCCGTCTCGTCGAACGCCACCAACTGGACCGTGTACAGCAACTCACCCGTCC
>DATCXL010000786.1:0-3047 GCA_036565825.1 Mycobacteriales bacterium | reverse complement strand
GGCAGCCGCTCCGCCGATCACCAGAGCGGTCGCCACGACGACGGAAGCGCCGCCCAACAACCCGCGCCGCATCCGCACGATCCTGCGGTTCTTCCTGACAATCTGATCGAGATCCACAGTGGATGGTGGAACCGGACCGATTGCAGCGTCGAACATGTCACGGTATTCGTTCATCATCACCTTTCCCTAAGCAGTCGGCGCACTGGTCAACTGGGTGCGCAGCGTTAGCAGACCTCGTGACGTCAGACTCTTCACCGTTCCTGAGGAGACCCCGAGAGCCTCGGCGGTCTCCTCGACGGACAGGTCGCAGTAGTACCGAAGGACAATGGCCGCCCGGCGGCGCGGCGGCAGCTCGTCGAGGAGCCGGATCACGTCACCCTGTTCGGTCCTGTCCGCCACCTGTGGTGCTGGCCAGTCGGGAACCTCGCCGATCGGCCGTTCCCGCCGCCAGGGCCGGCGACGCTCGTCCAGCCATGCGTTGAGCAACATCCGCCGCACGTAGGCGTCGATGTTCCCGAGCGTGCGGACACGCGACCAGTGCTGGTACAGCTTCCCGCAGGTCACCGACACCAGGTCGTCGGCGGTATGCCAGTCATGGCACAGCAGGTACGCCATCCGGCGCCAGGACTGCATACCGCCGGCCACGTACTCACGGAATATCGACTCGTCATGAGATCTCACCCGTTGCCCTTCGCCATGGTGTGGCCTACACCCATAGAACGGAGGGCAGGTCCAACAGGGTTGCCGGGCCGGACGTGCCGGCGCTGATGCCGTCATCGGAACCATCGCCACACCCGCCGGCGGGAGTTGCGCTCACCAACGGCGGTACGTCGCCTGATGCACGTACTCCGCGACGAGAGATCGGTCGAGAGTTGGATTGGTACGGTTCCCGGCGTGGGCGGGTCGGGCGAACTCGTGCTCGACGCGATGGTCGTCTTTTCGGTGGCCGTCGCCCTGGTTCTCGTCCGCCCGGGGGTGCCGGTTCCGGCCCCTACCGGGGTGGGTCATCGCGGCGGGCGGCTGGACGGTCGGGTTGCGCGGCTGGGTGCGGCCCCGGGGTTCTGGCTGACCGTGACGGCTGGCGTGATCTACCTGAACCAGGTGCTGTTCACCATCCACGTGCGACGGGTGCACCACGGTGATCCGTCGTTCGTGGCGCGGTACCTGCCCGATGGCTGGTTCGCCCTGGCCGGCCGCAACGCTGTGCTGGACGCGCTGGCCCGGCACTGGCCCGCCCCGGAACTCCTCGCGCCCAGCGTGCTGCGGGTGCAGGCGTTCTGCGAACTGCCGTTCGTCATCTTCGCCTACCTCACCGTTTGCCGGTGGCTCGGCCCGCACGTGTACCGGCGGGTGACCGCGCCGTGGATGCTGTGGTTGGGCTGCGCCTCCTACACGGTCACCTTCGGTCTGGTCGAGTGGTCGCTGCGCAACCCCTACATCCTCGACGACCTCGCCCTACGGGCTGCCGCGGCCGTGGTGGTGCCGGTATGGGTGTCCTGGACCTGCCGGAACGGCGATGACCGTGCCACCGCGGACTCACCCGGAACCAGCGGCGCGATGGGCCTGTTCGCCTTTGTCCTGTCGGCAGCGGCACTGGGCTACCTCGTCCTGGCCGTCTACGACACCGCGTTGCTGTACAACCTCGGGCACCTGGCTTCCCAGCTACCGGGCATCGCGGAGGCGTTCGGCCTTCTCGCCGCCGCGCGGTTGGTCAACCGGATCGTCGCCCGTCGCCGCGCCGGCCGTCCGGCGGTCGCCGGTTCGAATCTGGGGTTGGACACCTTGGTCTGGTCGCTGCGCTGGTTCCTGGTCCTGTCCTTCGTTCCGGCTCTGGCGATCCGCTACGGGTTGGCCTTCGGCACGGCACCCGTGGCGGCCGGCGCCGGTGGTCTGCTCGCTCTCGCGGCTCTGGCCTATGGCGGGTGGGAGACCTACCGGCGGGCGCCACCGTCCACACGTGGACGCCGTGCCGTTCTGGTCTGGGCGACGCAGGTGGTCGCGGCTCTGGTCACCGGTGCCGCCGGCGCCCCGGTCGCACTGCTCGTGCCGGCCCGGTACGTCGAGACGGTGCTGTTACACGCGGCGGTGCTGTCCGTCATCGGCGCGACCGGCACGTGTGCTCTGCTCGGCCTCGCGCTCGGCCACCAATCAGCACCGGCGGAACCCTCCATCTGAGGAACGGCTGCGGTGTGTGCGGCTCTCACCACCAGGTCATCGCCGCGCGAAGGTATCGAGTGCGCGGAGCTTCGCGCGGATCGCCGTGTCGCTGCCGGTGTGCCCGGAGTCGTTGATCACGACCAGTTCGGCGTCGGGCCAGGCACGGGCCAGCCTCCAGGCGGTGTCCAGCGGTCCGCCGAGGTCGAGGCGACCGTGGATGAGCACGCCGGGGATACCGGCCAACCGTCCGGCGTCACGCAGCAGGGCACTGTCTTCGAGCCACATGCCGTGGGAGAAGTAGTGCGCGCAGATCCGTACGAACGCCAGCATCCCGGCCGGTGGGCGGTCACTGTAGGCGTTGGGCTTCCCGTTGGGCTCCAGTGAGATGACCGCGTCCTCCCACCCGCACCAGTCGTTCGCGGCCTTGGCCCGTACCCGCGGGTCGGGGTGCTCCATCAGGCGGGCGTAGGCGGCGAGAAGGTCACCGTCGCGGTCGGCCGCCGGGACGCCGGCCCGGAACCGCTCCCACTCGGCGGGAAAGAAGCAGCCGACACCTCTGTAGAGCCAGTCGATCTCCGAGCGCCGGGAGGTGGTGACACCGGTGATGACGATCTCCGACACCCGCTCGGGATAGCGTTCGGCGTAGGCGAGGATCAACGTAGAACCCCACGATCCACCGGTCAGTAACCATCGTTCGATGCCCAGGTGTTCGCGCAGTCGCTCCATGTCGGCGAGCAGATGTTCGGTTGTGTTGCGACTCATGTCCGTGGCCGGATCGCTGGCGTGCGGCGTGCTCCGCCCGCACCCGCGCTGGTCGAACAGCACCGTCCGGTACCGGTCCGGGTCGAAGTACCGGCGGTGGCCGCTCGTGCATCCCGAGCCCGGCCCGC
>DATCXL010000757.1:0-3070 GCA_036565825.1 Mycobacteriales bacterium | reverse complement strand
GGGCGTGGCCCGGGTGACCCGCCCGGGGTAGTGCCTGGCCGCGGGGGCCGATGTCGGCATACGGTTGACATCGGGGGTACCGAACATCGGCCACCTCACCTGAACCTGCCGTGGACCGAACCCGACACCCCACAGCGCGGGTGGGAGAGCTGGTGAGTGATCCCGTGAAGTTGGTCGAGCCATCACATGCCGTGTCAGGCGACGGGTCCCGCGTGTCCGGGTGGAGTGCGGTCCGGCTGCCGTTCGAACCACGCGGCGGAATGCTCGACTATCGGGACGCACTTCGGACCGCCTTACGCCAGCTCCGTCCACGACCCGATGCCGGACTTGTCGCCGACTACCTCGCCCCCGACCATGCGTTCGTCGACGTCGAGAACGTCGCGCTGTACAACATCGGTGCCGGTTCCTACAGCCACCTGACCAGCAGTGGACTGACCTGTGTGAGAGTCGAGAGTCCGGACTCCCGCCACCACCTGAGGTACCACGTCGGCCCGCTCGCCGACCCAGAGCCCGCGGCGACCCGGCTGCTGGCCCGCATGGAGGCGGCCCTGCCGCTCATGCCCCACACGCCCGCGGACTGGTGGGCTGCGATTCGTCCACACGTCGAACGGCGCATCGGGGCAACGGCAACCCACCTCGGTGAGTTCGTGGTGGACTTGACATCCTCCCCGCCCTTTGGGGCGGGGATTCCAACCGTCGCCTATGTGGCGAGGGGTTGGGGTTCGCGGTTCGCGGGTCCCGGCGATCCGGGGCCTCCCCGCGCAGTCACGGCGTGTCCCGCCGCGATGTTGATGGCCGCGTTCACGTCGGCGTTGCAGCGGAATCGGCAGGACGTGCACTCGAACACCGCTTGGTTCTCGCGGTTGTTCCGGTCCACGGTCCCGCAGGCCGAGCACGTCTGGGACGTGTACGCGGGGTTGATCTTCTGCACCCGGCCTGGTGCCTTGTGTTCCAGTCGGGCCACGAGTTGCCCCCACCCGTTGGCGAGGATCGAACGGTTCAGCCCGGCTTTCTGGGCGACGTTCCGCCCGGGCGTCTCGAGGGTGCCCCGGGCCGAGCGGGTCATGTTGCCGATCCGCAGGTCTTCGACGCGGATGACGTCGAACCGGGCGGCGAGCATGGTGGAGGTCTTCTCGATCCAGTCTTTCCGCCGATCCGCCTCCCGCGCTTTGATCCGGGCGATCGCGGCCTTCACGCGGGTACGCCGGTTTGATCCACGCTTGGCCCGGGACAGCCGGCGTTGCAACCGCCGGAGCCGAACCGCTTCGGTCGGGCGCAGATCTGGGCAGTGCAGCAGTTCCCCGGTGGACAGGGCGGCGGACACGGCCACACCCCGGTCCACCCCAACCACCTCACCTGTCCTGGGCGGGTCGACAGGTGCGGGGATCGCGGCGAACGCCACATGCCACCGGCCGGCACGGTCCCGGGTCACACCGAACGACTTCGCGTCGGGCACCGGCCGCGACCAGCGGAACCGCACCCAGCCGACCTTGGGGACGAACACCCCGCCGGTCTTGCGGGACAGGCGCCGCACGTGGTCGGGGCGGACGTGGACGATGCGGAAGCCCTCGTGTCGGCCTGCCTTGCGCCACGTCGGCCTGCGGTGGGTACCGGCGAAGAAGTTGGACATCGCCTGTGTGAAGTCTCGCAACGCCTGCTGTTGCACGGTCACCGACCCGGCGGCAAGCCAGGCGAACTCGGCCCGGGCCTCGGTCAACTGCCGGGACTGGACGGCGAAGTTTGGGGCCTTGCCCCGTCCTGGCCGCCACCACGACTGTTGTTCCACAGCGAGGTTCCACACGAACCTGGCATGCCCACAGTGCACGAGAAGCGACTGCTCCTGCGACACGGTGGGGTAGAGCCGGTACCGAGACATGGCGTCATTATACCGCTACTATGGTGGCATGACAGCGAAGATCACCGTCCGCATCCCCGACGGCCTCCACGCCCGCATCATCGCCGCCGCACAAGCCGACCGCCGATCCCTCAACGGCCAAATCCTGTGGCTCCTCGAACAAGCTCTGACCCAGCGTTGAACGCCATTCCTCCCCGCCATGAACGGCGGAGCATCCTGGCGTGAACGCGCGAACTAGGTGACACTCACCGGCTCCTGGACCGGAACACAGATCGCCGGCGCGACCAAGAGCATGCTTGACGGGCTCGTCAGCGCGCTGCATTGCCATGACGGTAGCAACCCCGATGTTCTCCGGCCCCGACTGACGGCGTCTGGTGACCCGTCCGAGATGTGGCACATGCTGTGTGACTCCTCCACCGCCGTGCTCGGCCGACGCACCCTCATCCGTGCACCCGGATCACGGCTCGCCTGGAACCCGGCCGACCACCTGTGCACCGCGTTCCGGGTGCGGGTTCGCAGCGGCGGAACGAGAGGCATCTCGGCCGTGGTCAGAGCCGTCCCCGGGTAACCGGGATCCTGGTATCGGCCGACCACACGGGTTCCCGGACCGGCGAGGCCAACCCGTGAACGGCCGGAATAGTGCGGTCACCGTGCGAGGTTGCTGTGGGTATGCGAGTCGAGATCTGGTCAGACGTGGTGTGTCCGTGGTGCGCGATCGGCAAGGCGCACCTTGACGCGGCCCTTGCCGAGTTCGAACACGCGGACGAGGTCGAGGTGGTGTGGCGCAGCTTCGAACTGGATCCGGGCGCGCCGCCGGTCAGGGAGGGCGACTACGCCACGATGCTGGCCCGCAAGTACGGCACCGACCTGGCCGGCGGGCAGGCGATGATCGACCGGGTGAGTCGCGCGGCGGCCGACGCCGGCCTCACCTTCCACCTGGAGCAGGCCCGGCCCGGGAACTCCTTCGACGCACACCGGTTGGTCCATCTGGGCGCCGACAACGGCATCCAGATACCGGTCAAGGAACGCTTCCTGCGTGGTTACCACTGCGAGGGCGAGGCCATCGGCGACCACGACGTGCTCGAACGGCTGGCCGTGGACGCCGGACTGGACCGGGCGGCCGTGCGTGAGGTGCTCGACTCGGACGCCTACGCCGACGAGGTTCGTGCCGACGAGGCCGAGGCGGCCAGGCTCGGCGTGAGCGGCGTGCCGATG
>DATCXL010000763.1:0-4327 GCA_036565825.1 Mycobacteriales bacterium | reverse complement strand
TCCGGCCGGCCGCCGCGCCCGGCCAACCCGCGTCGTCGTCGCTGTCCCTGCGGTGCCGCCCGTCAGCCATCGTGCTGGTACTCCCTCCGGTCAAACGCTGCGAGTGCCCGGCCGGGTGAACCTGGTCAGGCGTGATCGCCTGGTGCCCAGAACCGGGCGGTGTTGTGTGTCGCGCCCAGTCGGGCAGCGTGGGGATGGCGTGGAATTCCAGCCGAGACTGATCGGACGAAGGGCTCCGGAGGTAGCGGCGTGGCCGCTGCGGGATGTCACGGTACCAGCGCTTCTCACGTTGTAAAGGTGCAAACGCCCATCAGCGACGACAATCCACAACCAAACAGATGATCAACAATGATGGGGTTCCTTGGTGGTCAGAACCAGGTAAAGATCATCATGTGCCATCGCTCAGAGGCCTCTTTCATCATGATCGCGAATACCTGCCGCAGCGGCCCGGAGTCCCGTTGTGCCGACCACTCCACCCGCGGCCCGCGGCCTGTGCCCACCGGCCACACTCCGCGCCGACCGGCCCCTCTGTCCCTCCGGATCGGACGGCCAGCGGCCGAACCATTTCCCACCTCGGCGAGAAACTGGATACTGGCTCTTCGCGGGAGAATGTCTCGGGAACGGCCCACCAGGTGGACGTCCTCTCGCGAGAACGTCAACCTTTCGTGGGGTCGGGAGTGGACCGGTAACCCAGCTCGGGTGTCCACGGCACACGATGGTGACCAGTGCCGTGGTCAGTGCTGGTCACAACAACGATCATGTGACAGCCGGCCGAACATCAGCCGAACGTCAACCGAACGTCAACCGAAACAGCCTGTTGGACGGTCGGTCAGACGGTCTGGTCGGCGGGCTGTAAGTGTTGGTCGTTGGTCCGTTGGGTCCGTTCCGGTCGTACCGTGGGCGGCGTCGACTTCCCACCCAGAGTGCTGTCACCGTCCAGATGGCTCTACCGTGGCGGGTTTAGTCTGTCATGATCTCAGTAGCGGATCAGGATGAGACAACCGTTCTTACTCCTGCGTGTATCGACGTTTGCCGCACGGTCGCCGGCCGGTTTTCGGTCGTGCTCGCGGGCTGGCCGCCGCCCGGCTGGGAGGAAGGTGCGAGCAGGCGTGCTCCACTCCAGATCCGATCGGTGTCCGCGCTCACGCAGATCCGGCCGTGAGAGTTCTTGAGAATTCCGGCCCTGTCATTCGCGTTCGACCGCCGGCCACCGACCGCAGGCCATTTCTGCCGCTCGGGCACCACGCCCTGTCCTCAGGCTGAGGTATCCAGATGACCGACCGAGGTTCCACTCTCACAACCCCGACCATTCCCGCCCTGCTCGCGGCACGTGCCGCCGAACAACCCGACCGGGTCGCGCTCCTTCTGGACGGAACCCACGGGCTCACCCTCGCCGGGTGGGAGAAGCGTTCAGAACAGGTCGCCCGCCGGTTACCCGACCTCGGGGTGCGGCCCGGAGACCGGGTCGGCCTGTGGTTCGGCGGCGATGGTTGGATCGAGTACGCCATCGCCTACTGCGCCGTGCTGCGGGCCGGCGGCGTCGCGGTACCGCTGTCGGACAGCCTTCCGGTCGCCCTGGTACGCGAGCGACTCGCCCACTGTGGCGCCCGCGCACTGATCCATTCCAGCGACATCGACACCGACGACGTCAAAGCGGGCGGGCTGGACCTGGCCACGGCCACCCTGCGCTGCCTGTGCAGTGGTCCGGCAGACGGTCGGAACACACCGGCCGATCCAGACACCGCACCCGATCCGGACGGGCCGGCCGAGATCATCCACCTCGCCGGAACCGAGAGACCCAGGGGCGTGACGGCCACCCACGCCAACCTCACCTTCGGCCATCCCGACCGCGACGACGAGCAGCCGTTCGGCGAATCCGGGTACGTCCTGTGCTGTGTTCCGGTCGGTTCCGTCGCCGGGCAGTCGATGCTGGTGCGGGCGCTGACCGGTCGGGCCACGGTGTTGCTGGTCTCCCGGTTCGAACCGGACCGGGTCGGCCGGCTGATCGAGTCACACCGGGTGCGCGCGACGATGCTGGTGCCGGCGATGGCGACCGAACTGTGCGAGGAGCAGACGCATCGGCGTCACGACCTGTCCGGTGTCAGGTGGGTCGGGTCGGGTTCGGCCCCGTTGCTGCCGGCCAGGGTGGCCGCGTTGCGCACCCTGTTTCCGAACGCGACGCTGGTTGACCACTACGGATCGACCGAGTCCACCCCGGCCGGCACCAGAATGGTCGTCGATCCGGCCCGGCCGGGATCGGTGGGCAGGCCGCTGGATCGGGTCGAACTGAGGATCACCGGCAGACAGGGCAGTTCGCTGGAGCCCGGACATGTCGGTGAGATGTGGCTGCGTTCACCAGCGCCGGCCCGCAGCTACCACGCTGACACCAGGGCCACCGCCCGCACGTTCGGTCGTGGGTGGACCCGGATGGCAGACCTGGGTTACCTCGACGCGGACGGTTACCTCTACCTGGTCGGCCGCCGCACCGACGTGATCAGGTCGGGTGGGCTCAAGGTGTCCGCCACGCAGGTGGAGGCCGCACTGTTCGAACATCCGGCCGTTGCCGAGGCCGCTGTGGTGGGAGTTCCGCACCCGGTGATCGGACAGCTGGTGGCCGCCGCGGTCGTGTTGCGGCACGACGTCGCGCCGGCCGACCTGCGCGGATCCCTGCGCGGGCGGTTGGCCGACTACGAACTGCCGACGCGGATCCTGGCGGTGGACGCGCTACCGCGCGACGACATGCGCAGGGTGGACGGCGACCGGGTACGGACGCTGTTGGTCGAGGCGGTCGCGGCCGGCGAGGCGCCCAAGATCCCACCCAGATTGCCGGCCGAGGTTGACCTGGCCGAGCAGTGGGCCCGGGTGCTCAACGTCCCGGTGTCCGGTGTGGACGACGATTTCTTCGCACTCGGCGGCGACTCGCTGCGGGCTGCCCAACTGGCGGCGCGGGTCGAGGCGACGTTCGGAGTCAGGGCCTCGGCGTCGCTGGTGTTCGACGTGCCGGTCCTTGCCCACCAGGCCGGGTGGCTGGAGTCCCGGAGGTCCTCGGCGTCCCGGCCGGCCCCGCACACCTGGGTGACCCGGCCGGTGACCAGGGCACGATCCCACTCCGAGGAACGAACCGTGGTGCGGGTGCCGCTGAGCCCGTTCCAGGAGCGCAACCTGATGTGGATGTTCGGTGGCACCAGACCGCAGCGGACCCTGCCGGTGGTCGCCTCGATGAGGATCTCCGAACGACTGGACCAACGTACGCTGCGACGCAGCCTGAACGAGGTCGCCTACCGCCAGGAGGCGTTGCGGACCGTGTTCGCGCCCGCCGGCGGCCGGTACGAGGCGATCGTGCTGCCAGACTGCCTGCCAAGTTTCGTGTCGATCAGGGCCGTCGGGATCACAACCGAGCAGCGGGAGAAACACGCCCGTCGGCTGGCCCGTGAGTTTGTCGAGCGTCCGTTCGACATCGTGCGCTGTCCATCGAGGTTCTGCTGCGCGAACTCGGCGCCATCTACGCCGCGTTCCGGGCCGGCGAACGGTCGCCGCTGCCGCCGGTGGCGCTGCGCTGCTCGGACTTCTTCGCCTGGGTGCGTTCGCAGTACGGCCGTAACCGGCGGCACTGGGCGCGCACCCTGGCGGGCGCACCGGCCGCGGTCGGCCCGCTGCCCGGCCAGAACACCGGTACCCGCAGCTACTCCGACTGTCGCCACGGGTTCGACCTGCCGGCCGACCTGGCGAACCGGCTGCGGGGTGCGTACACCGAACACGGCGTGACCGGGTTCATGGCTGGTATGGCGGCCTGGAGTGGTGTGTTGTCGAGCTGGACCGGGCTGGGCGAGATCGTGCTGTTCTCCCCGATGTCGGGGCGCACCCGCCCGGAGTTCCAGTCGCTGGTCGGCAGCATCCTGCAGTCCCCGTTCTTCCGGTTACGTACCACCGGGGACCCGACCTTCGCAGAACTGTTCACCCAGGCTCGCAAGAGCGTCGTCGGCGCGACCGACCACCAGTTCTACCCGCACCACGAGTTCCTCTCCCAGGTGCCCTACCCGGCCCGGTTCAACGTCGACGACGGTGGCAGACCACCCCGGTTGCCCGGCCTGGACTGTGAGCCCTTCCCGTTCTCGGCGACGTTGGTGCCCGACCGTCCGCTGGAGGACGACGAGACGGATCTGCACATTCCCCGGTTGGGCTTACTGGCCCTGCCCGACGGATCGATCCGGGGCACCCTGACCTACAACGGGTACGCGTTCGAGTCCGCCGTTGTCGAACGGCTGGCCGACGACTTCGTGCGGTTCGCCGGTGGTGCCCTGGAGAACCCGGACCGACGACTTTCCGA
>DATCXL010000748.1:0-5802 GCA_036565825.1 Mycobacteriales bacterium | reverse complement strand
GCGTGTGGCACTGCTCGGCCCGCCAGGCCTGGACCGTCTGGACAGGTTGACGGTGAGAATCCGAGACGACCACCCCCACCACGGCGAGGGAACGCCTCGGATGGGCGGCCCGACGCGGGACCAGATCAAGGCGCAGATCTGGGGGCCGTACCAGTTCATGCCTGGCGCCGGGCCGGACGGAGCTCAGGCGGACACCACCGGTCGTGTCACCCCGAAGAACTACCATTCCATCTCCAGCGCACCGCGCCTCCCTCGTGGGCGGACAGGTCGTCGCAGGACTGGCGACGCGATCGGGGCACGGTCCTGCGGATCACCTTCGACGCCCAGCACACGAAGCACGGCTCGTGGACCCTTCCCGTCAAGATCGACGTCGGCGACGGGACCGGGAAAGTGACAGTCGGGACGGGTAACCCCGAGTGATGCCCCTCCCCAGTGGGTTGGCAGTGCGGGACCGATCCGGTGAGGCTGCGGTGCTCCGCAGGCATGGTCAACGAAGTCGCCGGGGGCATCTCCGGATCCGCCGTTGTTGGTGGGTTGGGATGCCGGGTGTGAAGCAACGACCCGCCGAGAAATCGGGTCAGCAGCAGGTCGCGCTGGAGGACGGACACGAGTAGGACGCGACCCTGACCGCAAGGGCCCCAACCACGCTGCGGTCGGGGCCCTTGCGCTGGGAAAGGCCGTGTTCCTGGTGGAAGAAGGTTGAGTTCGGCGACCTGGCCGTGTCCCGGGCCGGGCCGCCCGGCAGGGTGGACCGGGACGCGGGGCCGGGGGCGGTGGAGCCCCCGGAACGTATCGACGGGCGACGATACCTTAGTCCACAGTCCACAGTCCTGTTGATCTTGCTAGCAAGCGTACGAGTACGTCAGCGAGCGAGTGTCCGAGATGGCCGGCTAGTTGACCGGCACAGCAGCTAGCCAGCATCGGACTGGGTGGACGGGCACGACTAGGTGGTGGGCGATGGCCACGCCGGCGGGGCGGTCGCCCGCAGCGGAGCGAGGATCGGACCGGACCTCCAAGCGGCGCCGTAGGCGACCGTGTCATGATCCGAGTGAAGAAGGTCCTCACAGACATGGGTCGGGGTCAGGGTTCGGGCTGGTTGTCGGGGTGCACTCGCAGGGGGATCACCTTGTACAGCTCACGTTGTCGGGTGCCGCCGGCGGGGTAGGCGTAGGACACTTCAGCGTGTTCCTGCCAGTGCACCGCGCCATGGCCTCCACGCAAGGCCCAGTGCTGGACACCAGCCTTGGCCTTCTCGCGGCTGAGGTAGACGTGTGCGAAGTACTTGGTGTGCGTTGCCGGATCCGGATCGGTGTGGTCCTCCACTAGATACACCACCGGTTCAACCCGTAAGGCAGCCATAAGGCACATCTTGCCGCCGCCCGGCTGCACGCGGAAAGGGTCCCTTTCCGCGTATCTCGCTGCCCCCGATCCGGAGACGATGAGGCACACGACCGCCCTGGCCCGCCGACCCGACGTCAGCCCCGACCACTCCGACACCAAGGGCATTGACGCCACCCAGGCCCGGGCTGCTGGCCACCGCCGCAGCCCATGGGCCTCGGTCGGCCACGATCGCCCACCTGTCCCCTAGCCGCCAGGCTGCGCTGCGCGGAGATCCGCATCCGCACGCAGTGATCGAGCCCTGGGAGAGCAACGCGGACACCAGATCTGGTCGGTGCCGTGTCTTAATGTGCCGGTATGACGACCATGAGTGACGGGCGCCGCGGGTTGGTGTCGCCGAGATGGACGGCGTTGACCGCCGAACTACAGAACAGCAAGAGTCCGATCCGGGTGTTCGTGTCGGCTCTGACCAAGTCCTGTAGTGGGGTGAGTCGGCGGCATCGGGAAGGTGCTGGCCCTCTGCGGGTACCCGGATGCGGAGGACACCCCGCCTCGATCGGCGGGGCGTTCGACTTTGCGCTGCGGCTGCTCCTCGACCCGGTACCCAACCTGGCCCTGGCGGCCTACGGTGCCCGCCCCGATGCCTGCGGTCCGGCTGTCGCGTCGGGGTTCCGTCACCTCGTTGAGGACTTCGGCGCTCAGATCAACCTCGACCACACCGTGGCGGTCACCGAACCCCGCGTGGTCCCCACCAGGGACAGGGAGACGCTGCTGCGGGCGGCATGGGCGCTGGCACTACTCACCGAGGTCTGCCGCATCGGTATGGTGACGCCCGGATCCCCGCTCGCGGCCCTCATAGCGTGCGACACCCAGGTCGACCTACTGTCGCTTGCCACCCCGGAAGTCGTGGACGAACTGGGCGCATTGGTCGACCTGGCCGAAGACCGGCTCCTCCCGCACCTGGTCACCCGACCAGCACCCTGGTACATCGGTCCGACGTTCACCGGATCACGCCTGGTCTCCGCCGATGCCGACCTGATCGTCGGCGGCCTGCTGCTGGAGATCAAGACCGTGCTGGGCACCAAACGTGCCGACGGCAGCCGGCATGCCTACCTCGAACCCGCGACACTCCGGCAGCTCATCGGCTACGTACTACTGGACTTCGACGACTTCTACCAGATCACGCAGATCGGCGTCTACGACGCGCGGTACGGCCACCTGTCCACCTGGCCACTGGCCGATCTGCTCACCGAAATCGCCGGCCGACCGATCGACATCGCCGCCACCCGCCAGGAGTTCCACCGACTCTTGGACCCAGCCCTCTAGCTGCCCAGGCACACCCTCCGTCTTCTGGGATTACTCAATCCCGGAAGCCGCAACGGCCGTGACTTCTGGAAACGCAGTCACAGGCTGGGCGGTCGGGCCTGGGGTGCTTCCGGAACCAGGTTGTACAGCTGAGGCCTACTCTTCGGACTGGATGCCCTTGATGACCTCGATGTCGTAACGGACCTCGTTGGCGGCTTCGATCGCGCCGGTCTGGGTGTATGCCGCGACAGCCTGCTCCAGGGCGGTGATGGCTTCATCGAGGCGCCGTACTTCGGCTAGGGCTAGGCCGAGGTTGGCCCACACCATGCCCTCGCCGTGGCGGTCACCGGTCTCCCGACTGATGTTGAGGGCCTGCTTTAGGGCGGTGAAGGCCTCGTCGAACTGCCCCACTTGCCGTAGGACGGCACCGAGGTTGTTCCACGACATACCTTCGCTGTGACGGTCACCGGTCTCCCGGTAGATGTCGCCAGCGTGCTGGTGGGCGGCGATGGCCTCGTCGAACCGCCGCACCTGCCGTAGCACCAGCCCAAGGTTGTTCCGCGCACCCCCTTCGCCGTGGCGGTCACCGGTCTCCCGGTAGATGTCGATGGCGTGCTGGTGGGCGGCGATGGCCTCGTCGAACCGCCGCACCTCCCGTAGGGCGTTGCCAAGGTTGTTCCACGCGTTGGCTTCGCTGTGGCGGTTACCGGTCTCCCGACTGATGTTGAGGGACTGCCTTAGGGCGGCGATGGCCTCATCAAACCGGCGCACCTGCCGCAGGGCTAGGCCGAGGTTGCCCCACGCCGTGCCTTCACTCTGGAGGTTGTTGAGATGGAGTGTGGCGTGCAGTGCCGTGGTGGCGACGGTGACGCTGTCGTCGAGATGCTGCCGCCAGGACAGGTATTCGGTCAGGGCGGTGGCCAGGCGCAGGGTGGTGTGGTGCTCGCCGGTGGCCGCGGCGAGGTCGACCGCGGCCACCAGGTTGGCTCGTTCGGTGTCCAGCCAGGCGAGGGCTTGGTCGCGGCCGGCGAACCGGCCGGATACGGGTTGTCCGGGCAGGGCGGTCAGGTGATCGTTGGCGGCATCAGCAGTGGTGGTGTAGTGGGCAAGGAGTCGGCTGGTCGCCGCAGCCCGTTCACCGGTGCGGCCTTCGGGTAGGCCGGTGGCGTAGGCGCCGACCAGGTCGTGCATCGACCACCGGTCTGGTGCGGTACCAGGTTCGAGCAGGTGCGCCCGGCGCAGCACCCGCAGCAGGGGCCGCACCCGGGCCGGGGGCAGGTCGGTCAGGGCGGCGGCGGCCTGGGTGGAGATGTCCGGGCCGGGGTTGAGCGGGAGGAACCGGAACAGGCGGGCCGCTCCCGGGTCTCGCTGTTCTAGGTGGTGCCAGGACAGGTCGAACGCCGCCGCAACGGCCCGACCCCCGTAGGTCAGGGTGTCCAGACGGGTGGCGGTGTCAGCCAACTCGTCGACCAGACTGGTCACGGTCATGCCCGGGTCGTCGGCGAGCAGCGCGGCGGCGATCCGCAGCGCCAGAGGAAGGAACCCGCACACTCGGGCCAACTCCGCGGTGTACCCGGAGTCGGCTGTGGCCCGCTGGTCGGCGGGGTTGCGTTCCCGGAGGGCTTGGTCGATCAGGTCGACGGCCTCGGCTTGGTCCAGCACGTCCAGTTCCACCACCCGGATCCCATCGAGGTCACCAAGGGTGTGCCGGGAGGTGACCAGCGCCCGGTGGGCCCGATGATCGGGCAGCAGACCGGCGATCTGCTCGGTGTTGGAGGTGTTGTCCAACACCACCAACACCGACCGACCCTGCCCGGCCAGGTGGGCGAGCATCTGCCGGTAGACTGCGGCCTGCTCGTCAACCACCGGGGGGATCTGCTCGGCGAGCACGCCCAACGCCCGTAGCAGCGGACGGAATACCTGCCCGGGTGCGATCCGGTCTTTCAGGTCAGCGTCATAGCCGCGCAGGTCGATGAACACCGCCCCGCCGGGAAACCAGCCCCGGCCCACCGCAACCTGTGCGACGTGGCGGGCCAGGGTGGTCTTACCCACCCCAGCCAACCCGGCCACCGCCGAGACCACTGCAGTAGCCAGGCCCGTTTCTGACGGGTTGATCAGGCCGAGGAGTTGCTCGACGTGGGCATTCCGGCCGACGAACACTCCCACAGCAGCCTGGTCGACAGCGGGCAACAGCTCAACCACAGCTCCGGCCCGAACATCATCGCCGTGAATATGCTGGTGGATGATCTGTGTCTGCGCCTGGTTGATCTGGGCGTTCCCGGATGCTTTCGCGCGCAGGCTCAGCCAGCAGGTCCGCCTTTTCACCGGCCGGTGATGTGCTGGACGCCTTGGCCGAGCTGGTTGATCTGGGCGTTCCCGGATGCTTTCGCGGTCATCCGCACGTCACCAGTCCATACTTGCGCGCCACCGGGCAGGTATGGACGTAGCTCGTCGAGCAGGTGCCGCAGCGGGTCAGCGACGGCAGGGTCGGCCGCCAACAGTCGGCGGAGTCGGGCCTGCCATTCGCCGACCAGGTCGTGTTCGGTCTGGGTGTCTCCGGCAGCCCGGGCGGCCAACAGTTCGGCGCGAGCTTCGGCAAGCTCGGCCGCGACGGTGTCGGCGCGGTCAGGGTGGACTTTCCGCCACAGCCCACCCACGGCGGTCTTGGTCCTCTCCCAGACGTCGGTGGCCAGTAGGGTCACGATCGCCGTGCCGGCCGTGCCGGCCAACTCCACCAGTTCCGCGTCCACCCCGAACCCCTCGCGTTGCGTTTGGTCACCATGGTGTCACCCCGCCCGTGCGGGGCCGTGCCGGCCGGGCAGTCCTGCCCTAGCGGGCAACCTGGACCTGCTTATGGAACCAGTCGGAAGTACCAGCAGGCTCGGGACGGAGCCGCCCCAGCCCTCTCACCCTCTCTCGACTTCCGCTTTTGTGAAGAAGCAGAAGAACCCACCCTCGTAGCCTTCCGCTTTTGTCGGCCCCCAGGCCTAGGCTCATCCCCGGATCCGCTTCCGCTTTTCCGAGGAGACCTCGTGGCCGTGCGCGTCGAACAGTTGCCCCTCGTCTTGGACCTGGGTCCTGCGGCTGGCAACCCGCCCGATGACCCGGTGGAGCAGCTGCTCGTCGACGAACCGGTGGTGCCGGCCGTTGGTGTCGCGG
>DATCXL010000719.1:0-2424 GCA_036565825.1 Mycobacteriales bacterium | reverse complement strand
CGCGGGCCACCCAGGCCGTGCAACGCCTCGGCGAACTCACTGGGCACCACCCACAGCTTGTTCGCGTCCCCCTGGGCGATCTGCGGCAGCGTCTGGAGGTACTGGTAGGCCAGCACCCTGGGGTCGGGGTTGGCCTCGTGCACGGCGCCGAACACGGTCTGAACCGCCTTGGCCTGGCCCTGGGCACGCAGGTACCGGGCGGCCCGTTCACCCTGCGCCCTCAACACCAGACTCTGCCGTTCGGCCTGCGCGGCCAGGATCACCGACTGCTTCTCCCCCTCGGCAGCCAGGATGCGTGAGGCCCGTTCACCCTCGGCGGTTCTGATCGCCGCCTCCCGGACCCCCTCGGCCTGGAGAATCATTGCCCGCCTGTCCCGCTCGGCGCGCATCTGCTTCTCCATCGAGCTCTGGATCGAGGCCGGTGGTTCGATGGCCCGCAGTTCCACCCGTCCCACCCGGACGCCCCACTTCCCGGTCGCCCCGTCCAACTCACCGCGCAGCCGGGTGTTGATGGCGTCTCGCGAGGTCAGGGTCTCCTCCAGGTTCATCCCGCCGACCACGTTGCGCAGCGTGGTGACGGTCAACTGCTCCACCGCGCGCAGGTAGTCGTCAATCTCGTAGGTCGCCGCCC
This sequence comes from Mycobacteriales bacterium, assembly GCA_036565825.1. Lineage (GTDB taxonomy): Bacteria > Actinomycetota > Actinomycetes > Mycobacteriales > DASULA01 > DASULA01. Next base: position 1,793 of record DATCXL010000719.1, on the reverse strand, counting down.
GCGCGTCGGTCACCTGGGCGTAGACCACGGTGTCGATGTTCACCGTCACGTTGTCGGAGGTGATGACCGGCTGTGGGGGGAACGAGAGCACCTGTTCCCGCAGGTCGATCCGGGCCCGGATCCGGTCGGTGAAGGGCACCAACACCGACAGGCCGGGTTCCAGTACCCGCTGGAACCGACCGAGCCGCTCCACCACCGCCCCGGTCGCCTGCGGCACCACCCGCACCGACCGGGCCAGCACCGCGGCCACCGCCACCACAACCACCACGACGGTCAGAAGCGTTGTCCACGTCATCGCACGTCTCCCCACACCACTGCCTCGGCTCCCCGGATCTCCATCACCGACACGGTGGTGCCCTCGACCAGCACCTGAGTGCTGTCGTAGGCCCGGGCAGACCACTCCTCACCGGCCAGCCGCACCCGACCGCCCCGGGCGTCCACCGTGCGCACCACCACCGCCTGCTGGCCGACCAGCGCCCCGATGCCGGTTCGGTGGTCCGGCACGGACAGTTCCAACCGCCGCCTGGCCGCCGGCCGAACCATCCCGAGCAGGCCGACCGCACTGACCGCGAACGCGACCATCTGTACGGCCGGGGGCGCGCCGATCCCGGCGACCCCGGCGGCGACCGCGGCCCCGCCGGCACACATGATCAGCACCAGGTCGAGCGACAGCACCTCGGCGACCGCGAGCACCCCCGCGGCCACCAACCACAGCAACCACACGGCCACACCACCCACCTCATCTCCACCGAACCGGCCGCCGGCCCGGTGTAGGGCAGTCAGCGCGACGGTCACCAACACGGCCAACCCGATCCCCACGCCGACCAGTCGGGTCACCGCCCGCCGGCGGCGCAACCGCTGCCCGTCCTGACGCGCGGCCACGGCCAGGTCCCGGGTTGGCTCGACCCCGTCGAACGCCTGCCGCATCAGTTCCCTAATCTGGCGGTCCGCCGTGTCGTCGGTCATGAGGTCACCTCCCGCGCGACGCCACCAGCGCCCGGGGCACTGTCAGGGGCACCGCCGGGGAGGCACTCCGACGCGGGGAGGAGTTCCCGGCGCAGTCGGACCAGCCCCCGGGAGAGCTGGCTCTTCACCGTCCCGACCGAACAGCCGACCGCAGCGGCGATGTCCGCCTCGCCGAGGTCCTCCAGGTAGCGCAGGGCCACCACGGCCCGCTGGCGCGGCGGTAACGTGCGCAACGCGCGGACCAGTTGGTCCCGCAACGCCAGCGCGTCACTGCTGTCGGGGGCGGGCCTGTCGTGGCCGGGTTGTAACGGTGTCTCAGGGCGTCTGCCGCGCCGCCGCCACCGGTCGGTCACCGCGTGCACGAGCACCCGACGCGCGTAGGCGTCCGGCGAGGTGCGGATCGTCGACCACCGGACATACACCTTCGCCAGGACCTCCTGGGTGAGGTCCTCGGCGCCCTGCCGGTCCCCGGTCATGGCCAGGGCCGTCCGGAACAGTCGCGGCGACCGGGTCCGAACGAACTCGTCGAATCCCTGGTCTGGAACTGTTCGCGCCACCGCTCACCTCCCGCCGACACCAGCTATGACCGGATCGGCGGGAGAAAGGTTGAGTGGGTGGCGTTGTTCGTTCTTCGGGCGGCTGGTCCGTCCGGTTGGCGGTTGCCGCCGGGGAGTTACAGCTCGGTTGTCCGCCCCACCGAGAGACGGTGGTAGTCCACCCCGTAGGCCTCGGTCCGGGACCGCAGGTGGTTGTCGACCAGACCCAGTCCACGGTCGTTGAGCAGCGCGTCGTGGATCGGGAAGGCCAGCCGGGGACGCACCGCCCGG
>DATCXL010000697.1:0-2327 GCA_036565825.1 Mycobacteriales bacterium | reverse complement strand
TGGCGTTACCCCGGGTCGGTGCCACCGACAACTTCTTCGACCTGGGCGGGAACTCGTTGCAGGCCGCACGGGTGGTGGCCCGTATCCGCGGGGAACTTGGCGTCGGCTTGGCCGTGCGGGATTTCTTCACCTCCCCGGTGGTGGCCGATCTGGCCGCGGCCGTGGACCGCGGCCGCGCCGCGGCCCAACCGTCAGTATCCAACGACGACGACGACCACGGGGACGGGGACGGGGACGGGGCTGCCCTGCAGGATGAGATCGAGTTGTTGGAGGCCAAGCTGCGCCAGGCGCGGGCGCGGCTGGAACAGTCGCAGGCCGACCAGGACGACCGGGGCGGTGCGGCGACACCGGCCGGTGAGGCGCTACTGGTACGCCGGAGCGCTGACGCCGGGCCGGCACCGCTGTCCTACCAACAGGAACAACTGTGGTTCATGGACCAGATGGTGCCTGGCCTGGCCGCCTACAACGTGCCGCTGTCTCTGCGGCTGACCGGCGAGTTGGACATCGACCGGGTGCGGGCCGCACTGTCGACCGTGGTGGGTCGGCACGAGACGCTTCGTACCACCTTCGTGGTCCGCGACGACGGCGTGCCGGTCCAGGTGGTGGCACCCCCCGGTGAGATCGACCTGCCCGTGGTGGTCGTGCCGGCGGGAACGGACGTGGCCGTGTTGGCCGACGCCGAGACGGCACGACCGTTCGATCTGGAACACGGACCGCTGTTGCGGGCACGGCTGTTCCGGGTGGGTCCCGGTGACCACCTGCTCACCATGACCGCCCACCACATCGTCTCTGACGGTTGGTCCACCCCGGCGCTGCTCGGCGAGTTCGCCGAGACACTGGCCGCGTCGATCGACGGGCGGGCGCCAACACTGCCCGAACTGCCCGTCCAGTACGGAGACTTCGCTTCCTGGCAGCGCAGACGGCTGGCCGGCGCGGTACTCGACGAACACCTGGACTTCTGGGCTGCGCGGCTCGCCGACGCACCGGCCCTGGAACTGCCCACCGACCGGCCGCGCCCGCCGGTGCCCTCCTACCGCGGCGAGGTGATCCACCGCGACCTACCGGTCCGGCTGCTCAACGGCCTGCGTGAGGTGTCCCGGGCCCACGGCGCGTCACTGTTCATGACGTTGCTGGCCGCCTTCGACATGCTGCTGGTCCGGTACACCGGCCAGTCCGACGTGGTGGTGGGCACACCGGTGGCAGGGCGGGCCCGCCCGGAGCTCGAACCGCTGATCGGTTTGTTCACCAACATGGTGGTGCTGCGCACCGACGTGTCGGGCAACCCGACGTTCGAGCAGGTGCTGGCCCGGGTGCGCGAGGTGACCCTGGACGCCTACGAACACCAGGAGGTCCCCTTCGACCAGGTGGTGGCCCGGCTGGCACCGCGCCGCGACCCCAGCCGCAACCCGCTGTTCCAGGTGATGTTCGGGCTACTGCCCGGCCAGGTCGGCGGCGCCCAGGTCACCCTGCCCGGGCTTGGTGCCCAGATCGGCACGCCCGCCCAGGGCACCTCCCGCTTCGATCTGACCATCAACGTCACCGAGTCACCCGAGGCGCTGTCGGTGGACGCCGAATACGCCTTGGACCTGTTCGACCCTGACCGGGTCAAGCGGTTGTTGGGGCACCTGGAGCGGGTGTTGGCCGCGGTGGTGGCCGATCCGTCGGTGCGGGTCGGGCAACTTGAACTGCTCGGCAGGCAGGAGTCCGAACGTCTGCTGTCGTGGAGTACCGGCGCGCGTCAGTCGATTGCAGACACCATGCTGCCCGGTCTGGTGGCCGAGCAGGCCGCACGCACTCCCGACAGGGTGGCCGTGGTCGATGCCGCCTCCAGCCTGACCTACCGCGAACTGGTCGAACGATCCGGGCGGATCGCCGCTCTGCTGCGGGGGCGTGGGATCGGCCGTGGCGCTCGGGTGGGGGTCTGTCTGGGCCGGTGCGCCGATTTGGTACCCGCCCTGCTGGGCGTGTTGGAGTCTGGTGCGGCCTACGTGCCGGTGGACCCGTGGTATCCGACCGAACGGGTCCGGTTCATGCTCGCCGACTCGCAGGCCGCGGCCGTACTGACCCACACCAGACTCGCTGACGGGTTGACCGATGCCAGCGGTGGCGCCGAGACGATCTGTCTGGATGCCGCCCTGGATGCCGCCCTGGGCAGCGCTGTGGAACAACCCGCGCGGTCGGGCTTCGCGCCGCGGGGCACCGATCCGGCGTATGTCATCTACACCTCCGGTTCGACCGGGGTACCCAAGGGTGTGGTGGTCCGCCACCGGGGGCTGGTCAACGTGCTCACCGACCTGACCCGGGCCCCCGGCCTTTGCGCCGACGAC
>DATCXL010000653.1:0-4651 GCA_036565825.1 Mycobacteriales bacterium | reverse complement strand
CACACGGTCGGGCACCGAACCGGGGAAGGCTGACCCTGCGGCGATGCCCCGGCAGGGGCAGGTTGCCCTCATGCTGGAGCTCGACACGCAGTCGACCGGTGCGGCGTTCACCGGCGGTCTCGCCCGGGGCACGGACAGCGCCAGGGCAGCAGCCCGCGGACAACTCGGCCGGGTCCAGCAGTTGCAGCACTCGGTCGAGTCCCAGGTGCCGCGGGTGGCTCCCAGGACCCGTGTCCTCTACACCTCACACAGCGTGCTGCCCGGCGTGGCCGTGGTCACCGACGCGCGCAACGCCGAGGCCCTGCAGAACATCCAGGGCGTCAGGGCGGTGCACGTCATCGTGCCCAAGGAGATGTCCAACGCCGGGGCGGTGCCGCTGATCGGTGGCCCGCAGGGCTGGCAGATGTTCGGTGACACCGGTGAGGGCGTCACCGTCGGCATCATCGACACCGGGATCGACTACACCCACGCCGACTTCGGCGGCGCGGGCACGGTGGCGGCCTACCAGGCCGCGTTGGCGACCGACACCGAGCCGACCGACCTGATCGGCCCGGGCATGAAGATCGCCGGCGGTGTCGACCTGGTCGGTGACGACTACAACGCCGACCCGAGTGACGCGGCCTTCCAACCGGTGCCACACCCGGATGCCAACCCGCTGGACTGCAACAGCCATGGCACCCACGTGGCCGGTACGGTGGCCGGCCTGGGCGTGAACGCCGACGGCAGCACCTACCGCGGTCCCTACGACGCCACCACCCCGATCTCCGACCTGCGGATCGGTCCCGGTGTGGCACCCCATGCGACCCTGTACGGGCTGCGTGTCTTCGGCTGCGCCGGGTCCACCAACGTGGTCGGACAGGCGGTCGACTGGGCCGCCGACCCGAACGGTGACGGCGACACCTCCGACCACCTCGACGTGATCAACCTGTCGCTGGGTTCGGACTTCGGCTCCCCCGAGGACTCCGACTCCATTGCCATGGACAACGCCGCCAAGCTGGGCATCGTGCCGGTGGTCGCCTCCGGCAACGCCGGTGACCTGTACAACACCGGTGGTTCGCCGGGTGACGCGGTGCGTGCCATCGGCGTGGCCGCGACCGATGACGGTTTCGCCGTGGTGGACGGCTTGAAGATCAACTCGCCGGCCTCGATCGCCGGGAACCAACCCGGTGAGCTGTCGGTCGCCTACGACTACGTGAAGAAGCCAGGCGTGACCAACGCGCCGCTGGCCGTGAAGCTGTCCGCTGGTAACGAGGACGGCTGTGAACCGCTGTCGGCCGCCGACGCCGCGAAGGTGGCCGGTAAGGTCGCGTTCCTGGAGTGGACCGACAACGACAGCCTGCGCCGGTGCGGTTCGGTCGGGCGGTCGGGCAACGTCAAGGCCGCTGGCGCCGTCGGTTTCGTGTTCGCCGACGACGAGGAGACCTTCGCCGCCGGTATCACCGGTGATCCTGACATCCCCGGCATGTTGGTCACCAAGAGCGCGGGCGACGCGATCCGGCCGCTGCTCGGTTCCGGTGTCAACGTGACCATCACCAACACACTGCACAACGCGATCAAGCTTCTCAATCCGGCGAGTGCCGACACCATCGCGAGCTTCTCCTCGCGCGGTGTCCACGGCGCCGGCAACCTCAAGCCGGACGTGTCCGCGCCTGGCCTGCTGGTGTTCTCCGCGAGCATGGGCACGGGTAACCAGGGTCAGACCGACTCCGGTACCTCGATGGCGACCCCGATGACCGCCGGAGTCGCCGCGCTGGTCAAGGCCAGGCATCCCGGCTGGACGGCCGAGGAGGTCAAGGCCGACCTGATGAACACCGCCGACGCCGACGTGTTCACCGGGCCGAACCGTACCGGTGACACCCAGGCGCCGAACCGGGCCGGTGCGGGCCGGGTGCACGTCCCGCCGGCGCTTGCCAACGACGTGCTGGCCATGGTCGTCGACGACCCGGGCGCGGTGAGCGTGTCCTTCGGTCCGGTGGCGGTGACCAGGCCGGTCACCATGACCAGGCGGGTCCAGGTGGTCAACAAGGGTGATCACACCGCGTCGTACCGGATCGCCTACCAGCCGGTGACCGAGGTGCCCGGGGTGTCGTATGTGACCGACCGCTCGTCGATCACAGTGAAGGCGCACTCCAGTCAGACCTTCAAGGTCTCGCTGCGGGTGACCGACCCCACACTGCTGGCCAAGACCGCCGATCCAACCATGCAGACCGACCAGGCCGGGGTACCGCGCCAGTTCCTGGCCGACGCCAGCGGTCGGGTGGTGCTCACTCCCACCGGCGGTTCGCAGCCTGCGCTGCGGGTGCCGGTGTACTCGGCCCCGCGTCCGGCCTCGATGATGACGCAGTCCTCGACGGTGCGGGCGCACGGCGGCAACGTGGCGACCGGCACACTGCGGCTGCGTGGTCACGGGGTGGACCAGGGCCCGGGCGGAGCGTCACACGTCACCTCGCTGGTGAGCGGATACGAACTACTCGGCACCAGCGGGAAGGTTCCGCGGTGCGCCGGAACCACTGTCGAGGGCTGTGTGCTGTTCTCCGACGAGCGCAGCGTGGACCTTCGAGCCGTGGGCGCGACCAGTGACGCGCCGGCGTGGGCTGGCCTCGGCCAGAGTGGGCTGGAGAAGGGCACGCTGTACTTCGCGGTCAACACCTGGGGGACCTGGCGGTCGCCGGTCACGCCGAACGAGTTCGACGTGGACATCGACACCAACGGTGACGGTGTCACCGACGCGATCCTGTTCAGCACGCGCATCCCCGGTTCCGACGTGTTCGTCACCGCACTCGTCGATCCCAAGGGCAAGCCGCTGGGTGTCGACGGGCAGCAGGCGGTCGCGCCGGTGAACCTGGCGTTCGGTGACCTGGACACCGACATCTTCGACAGTGACGTGTTGATCATGCCGGTGCAGATCGCCGCGTTGCCGGGGATCACCGCGTCGACCTCGCGTATCCATTTCGGGGTTGCGGCGTTTGACTCCTACCACAACGCCCCGGTTGACACGATTGGTGTTGATCGGGCCACCGGCGCGCTCTCGTCGCCGATGACGATCGACGTGCTGAGGCCAGGGCTCATGGTGGGCGGGTCGACCTTCGGTGCGCAGCTCTTCCAGGACGCACCGGGCACCAGCCTGCTGGTTCGCCAGGACCGGTCCGCCTACCGCACGGACCAAGCCAGGGGCCTGCTCGTGGTACACCAGCACAACACCACCGGTGAGCGCGCCCAGATCGTGAGGATTCTGAACTAGATGGTTGATTACAGGCCCTCGCCGGGGCGGAGCCCCGGCTCCGGGGTCCCGCCGTCAGGGGCATGGTGTTGTGTTGCCTTCTGTGGGGGGAGCTTCGCTCCACCCCACGCCCCCCTCAAACCCCCTGGCCTGCGGGGACGATCGGCAGACAGCTTGGAATCAACCGTCTAGCCGGGCCGTACAACTCCAGGAGGGCCTCGCGGCCACGCGCCGCGGGGCCCTCCGCCGTCGAGACGACCTTTCGCGCGGCCGTCCGGGCAGCCGCCCGGCGACCGCTCGCCGAGATCGGAGTATGGGCGTGTCTTCCCACGATGTGAGATCCCATGCGGTGTGGTCGGCGATTTCGGGCCGAGTGACAGCACCGAAGCCGGTAGGAAGCGATAGCCTGCGGGCCATGAAGCTCGCGGTGATCCCCGGTGACGGTATCGGCCCCGAAGTGGTGGCGGAGGGCCTGAAGGTGCTGCGGGAGGTCGTCCCGGACGTGGACGCGACCCGCTACGACCTGGGTGCCTCCCGCTGGCACCGCACCGGCGAACTACTGCCCGACTCGGTACTCGGTGAACTCCGCCAGCACGACGCGATCCTGCTCGGCGCCGTCGGTGACCCCAGCGTGCCGTCCGGGATCCTGGAACGCGGCCTGCTGCTCAGGCTGCGGTTCGAACTGGACCACCACGTCAACCTGCGGCCGATCCGGCTGTTCCCCGGAGTGACGACCCCGCTGGGTGGCAAGCCGGTCATCGACATGATCGTGGTACGCGAGGGCACCGAGGGCCCCTACGCGGGCAGCGGCGGTGTGCTCCGTAAGGACACCCCGCAGGAGATCGCCACCGAGGTCAGCGTCAACACCGCATACGGAATCGACCGGGTGGTCCGAGACGCGTTCCGTCGGGCCGCCGCCCGTCCGCGCCGGCATCTCACCCTGATCCACAAGACCAATGTGCTGACCCACTCGGGCTCGCTGTGGTCGCGCACGGTCGAAGAGGTAGCCCGGGAGTACTCGGACGTCGCCGTCACCTACCAGCACGTCGACTCCGCCGCGATGTTCTTCGTCACCGACCCGGCCCGGTTCGACGTCGTGGTCACCGACAACCTGTTCGGCGACATCCTCACCGACCTGGGCGCTGCCATCAGCGGTGGAATCGGTCTGGCCGCCAGTGGAAACCTGGACGTGAGCGGACGCAACCCAAGCATGTTCGAGCCGGTACACGGCAGTGCTCCAGACATCGCCCGCACCGGCACCGCCGACCCGACCGCCACCGTGCTGTCGGTGGCCCTGTTGCTCGACCACCTGGGCCACGGTGACGACGCGCGTCGGATCGAGGCGGCGGTGGCCTTCGACCTGGCCACCCGTAACCACGCCTCTCCGGGCCGCACCCAGGCGATCGGAGATCGACTGGCGGCGCTGGCCAG
>DATCXL010000633.1:0-2766 GCA_036565825.1 Mycobacteriales bacterium | reverse complement strand
GGCGGTCACGAGGGCCGCAGCGGCGGCGCGGCGTGCGAGGGAAGCCATTGACTACTCCGATCCGTCGACAGGGTGTGGGTGCACCCTGTGGGAGGACCTCCCGTAACTGGTTGCAGCGTGGGGAGGGAGCTGTCGATCGGTGGCGCGCACACCGAGCGGATCAGCCGGTGGGCTCGTATCAGGGATCTCGGTTCCGACGGCTGATCTTTTCTGACCGCGGATATCGGCGCAACGGTCGAACGGGTCACCATGCGGGAATTTCGCGCCCACGTCCGTCCGGGCTCCCATGCCGTGATCGCCCGCACACCAACGAATCAGCGGAAGTATGTCAACCCGTCATGGGTATGTGGGCGGGCATGTCACGGGCATCTCCCATACCAACCAAAACATGTTCCCTGGGGCGGCCGGGATGGTCAACCCGACCACAAACGACTGGCAAATTTTCGGCGTGGGTCGTGGTCACGCCCATCCCTGTGTTGAGACCACAGCACGTCGGTGGCCGAGGGCGGCCGGCCAGCTCGTTCCTGCTGGCGCGGGCGATGGAGCACGACTCGCCGACGTTGCTGTTCCGGGTGGCCTGCGAGTATCTGATTTCGGCGCGGGTGATCCACAGGTCACGCCACATCGCGTGCGAATGGAACGAGTTCGTGTGGGTCGCGATCGGATTCGTCGAGGCCGAAGCTGATGATCCGCTGAGGGTGTATGCGGATGATCGCACCGTCCGTACCGGGCCAGGGACCGGCCGGGGTGTGTACCTGTTCGGCCGTACCACGGACCTCCAGGTAGCGGACTCGCCAAGGCTGTCGGGAGAGTACATCGTCGATGACGAAGGCGACGCGGTTGTTGCCGGCCACGTTACGGAATTTGCGGGTGGTGGCCATCGCTCGACCGCCTATGTCGATCGTGTCGTGGTCGGTGTTGTAGCGGAAGCCGACCGGGCTGACCTGGACGGTCCCGTTGGGTTGGACTGTTGCCAGCCGGCCAAGGTCTTGTGTACGCATGTAGGCGATTTCGAGAGCGGTGAAACGCATGGTGGATGCCCTCCAGCTCGGATCACACGCTGGTGGTGATCAGGGTCTTGCCGAACACGGTGCGGCCCTCGATCGCGGCATGCGCGGCCCCGGCCTGATCGAGCGGAAACGTCTGCCCGATGACCGGCGCGATCACACCCGCGGCAGCCTCATGCAGCGCCTGCTCGACATAGCGTGTGCGGTCGCGCTCGGACAGTTGCACCGCCTCGATACCGGTCACCGAGACACCTCGCTCGTCGGCGGTCTGCCGGTCGATGCTCGCGAAGCGCCCGCTGGGTGTGCCGTGGGCTGAGAACCGTCCTCCGCGGGCGGTGAGTGTGAAGGCGGCCTCACCGAGCAGGCCACCGACATTGTCCAGCACAACGTCGGCACCGTGTTCGCCGAACACCGCTTGGGCCTGCTCGACCCAGTCCGGCCGATCAGAGTCGATCAACGCGTCGGGACCGAGCTGCGCAACCCGCTCCAACTTCGCGCCACGGGCGACCGCGACCACATTCGCCGCGCGGGCGCGGGCGAGTTGTACGCACAGCACTCCCAGGCCACCGCTGGCTCCGACCACGAGCACCCCGTCCTGTGGGCCGACCTTTGTCGTGTCGAACAGGGCGAGGGCGGTCGCTCCGTCATGCAACAGGGCCGCGGCCACCGTGAGGTCAACGCTGTCGGGCACCGCCACCACCGCCTCGGCTGCGACCACGGCGCGATCGGCGTAACCGCCCTCCCCGCGGGTGTATGCCACCACTCTGCGACCGCGCAGCGTCTGGTCGACTCCCGCGCCGACCTGTGCAACCCGGCCGGCGACCCCGCCTCCGGGCACATACGGTGGGCGCATCGGCCAAGAGCCCTGGCCCGCCCCTGAGCGCACCATCGTCTCCAGCCACAGCGTGTCGATCACCTCGACGCTGATCAGGACCTCCCCGGCGCCCGGCACCGGATCGGGCGTCTCGACCAACTGGAACACCTCCGGACCACCGAACCTCGACACCATCGCTGCACGCACCACACCCACGCTCCGTTCTGCTGCTCGTCCCAACAGGTCGCTGGCTCCGTTTTGCGGTGCTCGCTACGCTAAAAGCTCAACATTGGTTGAAGTCAAGCGTCGGGAGGGTCACCATGACGGGCAGCGTCACCGTGCAGCCGTACCTGACAGTCGGGGATCTGGCTCGCGCCAGCGGGGTGGCGCCCTCAGCCGTGCGGTTCTACGAAGCCCACGGCCTGCTCACCAGCGAACGTACCGCCGGCAACCAACGCCGCTTCCGTGAACCAGATGTCTGCCGGACCAAGGTCATCCGCGTAGCCCAACGTGTCGGGCTGTCCATCGCGGAGATCAAAGCACTCTTCGCCGAACTGCCCGCCGAACCGGCTCTCGCCGACTGGGAGCGCCTGACCGGGCGCCTCACAGCGGAGGCCAACCACCGGATACAACAATTGCGGTGTGTTCTCGACGACATCACAAGCGGCGAGAAGCTATGTGAACTCCGACCCGCCAGCCGGACCACCTGACTCCAGCGAGAGCATGCCTGCTGCGTCCACAGGGGAACCTCAAACGGGCTCCGACCGCCCCGTCGATCGCGAGGCCATGAGCAGGATCAGAAGCGCCAACATACCCCGTACGAATTAATTCTCAATAAGAGCTCCTAACACAATGGCGTTCGATGAGGGAGCCGGTTCCAGGTGGATGGGTCGCAAGGCGGAGAAGGAGTTCGTGCTGGAGGCACGGGCGACGACGACAACGCCG
>DATCXL010000631.1:0-3000 GCA_036565825.1 Mycobacteriales bacterium | reverse complement strand
GTGCCAGAACCCCTTATGTCAAGACGATTCATCCTCGTCGCGACGTCGGGTTCGTTCACCGAGCTCGCGAAGAAAGTCCGGATCATCGTCTGGAGCCAGCACGCGGCGCTGCGGACGATGGTCACCCGCGCCGTGTTGCGGCCCGAGCAGCCTCCACAGCGCAACGACCACCGCGACAGCGGCGAATAGGGCGAGAAGGTAGAGCACCGGTGACACCCCCTGACCAGACCAGCGTAGCCGCCCGCGGGGATACTGGCGCACATGGTGTCCGGCTACCCCTACGACGACCTGAGGGACTTCCTCGCCGAGCTGGAGCGACACGACGAACTGCGCCGGGTACGGGTGCCGGTCGACCCACATCTGGAGGTCTCCGAGGTCGCCCAGCGGGTGGTACGTGCGGGTGGACCGGCGCTGCTGTTCGAGCGGCCGACCGCCGGGCAGATGCCGTTGGCGATCAACGTGTTCGGCACCGAACGCCGGATGGCCATGGCGCTGGGTGTGGACCAACTCGACGAGGTGGGCGTCCGGCTCGGCGAACTGCTCAGACCGGAACTGCCGGTTGGCTGGGGCGGACTGCGCGAGGCGTTCGGAAAACTGGCCCAGATGCGGGGCGTACCGCCCAAGAAGGTGCGCACCGCACCGTGTCAGGATGTGGTGTACGGGGCCGGCCGGGGTGGTGAGGTCGACCTGCACCGGTTGCCCGGAATCCGCTCCTGGCCCGACGATGGCGGGGTTTTCCTCAATTTCGGGCTGACCCATACCCGGCATCCCGAGACCGGGCAACGCAACCTGGGCATGTACCGGTTGCAGCGACACGACCAACGCACGGTCGGGATGCACTGGCAGATCCACAAGGACTCCAACGCCCACCACGCGGTGGCCGAACGCCGGGGTGAACGACTGCCGGTGGCCATCGCGTTCGGCTGTGACCCGGTGGTCACCTACGCGGCCAGCGCCCCGCTGCCACCCGACATCGACGAGTACCTGTTCGCCGGGTACCTGCGCGGTCAGCGGGTGGAGATGGTCGACTGCCTGACCGTGCCGTTGCAGGTGCCCGCGCATGCCCAGGTGGTGCTGGAGGGTTGGCTGGAACCGGGGGCGCGCCGGCCCGAGGGGCCGTTCGGCGACCATACCGGCTTCTACACGCCGGTCGAACCGTTCCCGGCGCTGACCGTCGAGTGCATGACCACCCAGCGAGATCCGGTCTACCAGACCGTGGTGGTCGGGCCGCCGCCGCAGGAGGACGGGCCGATGGGCCGGGCCACCGAACGGATCTTCCTGCCGCTGGTGAAGCTGCTTATCCCTGACATCGTGGACATGGACCTGCCGGTCGAGGGGGTGTTCCACAACTGTGTGATCGTCAGCATCGACAAGCGGTATCCCAAACACGCCCAGAAGGTGATGCACGCGGTGTGGGGTGCTGGGCTGCTGTCGCTGTCGAAGCTGGTGGTCGTGGTGGACGCGGACTGTGACGTGCACGACTACCGACAGGTGGCCTGGCGGGCGTTCGGCAACGTCGACTACGACCACGACGTGTTGCACACCTCCGGCCCGGTCGACCACCTCGACCATGCCTCCTACCAACAGTTCTGGGGCGGGAAGATGGGGATCGACGCCACCGCGAAACTGCCCGCCGAGGGCTACCAGCGGGGTTGGCCGAGCGAGTGCGTGATGTCGCCGGACGTGGTGGAACGGGTGACCCACCGTTGGTCGGAGTACGGCCTGTGACCGCGCTCACCGCCGGCTCGGCCGCCGGACACCAGGATCCGGCCGGACCGGGCCCGGTACGGGCGTTCCTGCGGCTGGTGATGATCGAGCACTCTGTCTTCGCGCTGCCGTTCGCCTATGTCGCCGCGCTCACCGCGATGCAGGGCCTGACCGGCCGGGTCATCTGGTGGCGACTGGTGGTGATCACGGTCGCCATGGTGGCCGGGCGGACGTTCGCGATGGCCACCAACCGGATCATCGACCGGCACATCGACGCGCGGAACCCGCGCACCGCCGGGCGGGAACTGGTGACCGGGGTGGTCTCGCTGCGCACCGCGTGGGTGGGCGCTCTGGTCGCGCTGGCCGTCTTCTTCGCCGCAGCCGCCGCGCTCGGCCCGCTGTGCCTGGCGCTGGCCCCGGTCGCGACGGTGCCGTTGATCGTCTACTCCTACGCAAAGCGTGTCACCTGGGCGCCGCATGCGGTGCTGGGCCTGGCCCAGGCGATCGCGCCGATCGGCGCGTGGATAGCGGTGACCAACACCTGGTCCTGGCCGGCGGTGGTGCTCGGCCTGGCCGTGGGCACCTGGATCGGCGGGTTCGACCTGATCTACGCCTGCCAGGACGTGGAGGTGGAGCGACGGATCGGCGTCCACTCCTTCCCGGTGCGGTGGGGGGTGCGGGCGGCACTGTGGACCTCCAGCGTGACGCATGTGGTGACCTTCGCGTTGTTCGGCTGGTTCGGGGTGCTGGAGAACCTGGGTGCCCTGTGGTACGTCGGGCTGGGCCTGACCGCGGCGGCGTTCTGCTACGAACACTCGATCGTGCGTACCAACGACCTGTCCCGGGTCGGGCGGGCGTTCTTCACCGCCAACGGCGTGGTGGGCCTGGTTCTGTTCGCCTTCACCCTCGCCGACCTGGTCGTGATCCAGGGACTCCGCGGATGAGCCAGCGCCGGCCGTGGGTGGTGGGGGTGTCCGGCGCGTCGGGCACGCCCTACGCCCGGGCCGTGCTGGGTGGTCTGCTCGACGCCGGGCAGTCGGTCGACCTGGTGGTGTCCCGGGCGGCCCGGCTCACCCTGCTGGACGAGACCGGGGTGGCGCTGCGGGACGCGTCCTGGGCCGCCGACCTGGGCCGGTGGTTGGACCGCGATCTGGGCACCGGTGTCGCCGGTGGCGGCGACGGCGCCGGGGCGGATCTGGTCTACTGGCCGGCAAACGACCTGGCCGCAGGCCCGTCCAGCGGTTCGTACCCCACCCGCGGCATGGTGGTGGTGCCGGCCAGTACGGCGGCGGT
>DATCXL010000625.1:0-2964 GCA_036565825.1 Mycobacteriales bacterium | reverse complement strand
CCGCGCCCTTGGCCACCACAGCCTTCGCCTGCCCCGGCAGGGTCCGCCCGGCCACCCGCAACTCCACCGCCAGAGTCGCCAGCTGCTCGACGTTGAACTCAGCCACTACGGCGCCTCCCGTTCCTCACACACCATCCGCCGGGCAGTGATCTGGCTTCCCCGGGTGACCTGCCGCACCCGCAACACCCGGCCGACCAACGTCGCATCCGCCGAGGTGTCGAGGGCCACCTCGTCATCCAGCCTCGGATCCACCGTCAGCGGCACGGAGACCACGTACCGCCACAGCGACACCTGCTCCTCACCGGCCTGGGCCGTCTCATCGCCCGGGGTGAGGACCCGCACCCTGCACTTTCCCGTGTAGACAGTGGCCGACGTCTGCGTGTATGTGCCCGACGCCGCATCCCACGTCCGCACGCCCGGGCGTGTGATCGTGCACGTGTCGGTCATCAACCGCTCGGCCGCCACCCGCCCGCGGGCCAGCACACTGGCAACGCTCACCGCAGACTCACCGTCCCACCCCGACGGCCATACTGCTTGCGCAACGCCTTCCGTAACGGCTCGGTCATCTCCCGTTCGGCCGCCGCCGCATACACGATCTTGTAGTCATCGATCGCCTCAGACTGCACGCCACCTGGTGACGGAGCGATCGCAGCGGCCAGACCGAGCGTGGCCTTGCGGGCCAGTTGCAGCTCCTGCGCGTACGGGGCGTAGCCGTGCGTGCAGACGACCACCACCTCCGACGGCTCACCGCAGACGGCCGCCCACCCGCAGCGCCGCCACAACCTGCTCCCGAACCGCTTCCAATCGGTGACAGCAGACCCGTCGACGGTGACCGACGACACCGCTGTGACCGGGACCTGCGGCAAAGCCAGCCACCGATCCGACGTGCCCATCACGGTGACGGTGTCGTCGACCACCTCGACGATCCGCTGCCCACCAGCCGCACCCTGCACCACACCGGTCGCCGTCTCGACCAGCAGCACGGCCAAGTCGACGTCCATGCTCGGCTCGCCAAGCAGAGTGGTGAGGTCGTCAGGCGAAGCCAACTGGTCTGCCATCAGACCTCACCCCCTCACTGCTGCGGCTGGTGCGCGGCGGTGTACGCCTCGACCACCGCAGCCGGAACACGGCCCTTGTCGTTGACCTCCAGGCCAACCGACCGAGCCCAGTCGCGCATATCCTGAGCGGACGGCTCAGGGCTGTCGTCGTCGACGGCGACCTGTTCCCCGACCGCCTCGATGTGACCGAGGCGTAGCAGCGTGTCGACCTGTTCGGCCGGGACATCGCCGGGCAGGACCGCGCCACGTGGGATGTCCACATGCGCACGGCCCGCACCCACCGCGGTCTCGACGGTGACGTACCCGGATGTGACCACGTACGCCATCGTCAGACCTTCAGCCCGGTGATGGCGCCGTGGCTGCGCTCGCTGCCGTAGGCCAGACCCACCTCGCCATAGATCTGGGTCTTCTCCTGCGCACCGGTCTTCGCCAGCGGCTCCTGGAACATGTGGCCCTTGCCCGGGATCTCCAGGAACACCGGCGCGCACTGCTCCAGACTGACCGCGGCGATGGTGTCCTGCGGCATGAACCGCTCGAGCATCACGTTGAGCACGCCGAAGTCGGTTTCGATGGTGGTGACGTTGACACCGCCGACGTTGCGGCTGGTCTCATGGAACTTGCCGTACGCCGAGGCGTACGCCTTGCTGACCGCCAGCTTCTGGCTCGAGTTCAGCACCAGCGCGGCGGTGGCCTGCTCGGTGATACCGCCGTTGTCGTACACCGACTGGAGGAGTGCCGAGACGTCGTCCACGGAAAGGTCGGCGGTCTGCGGCACCCTGTAGGACACCGTCGCGGTGCCGATGGTGACCGCCGAACCACCAGCGGCCAGCGCCACCTTGAACGAGTCGGTCGCCTTGTTGACCACGAAGTACACCCGGCCCTGCACCAGGGTGGTCGACGCACCCACCGAGGTGAACACGATCTTGTCGCCGTTCGCGCGGGCCGTGGTCGTCTCCGAGATGGTGTCCGTGCTCGCCGACAGGCCAGTGCTGGTCGCCGTCTCCTTGGCGATCTTGTTGGTGCTGATCGCCGCGAGCAGACCGCGGGTCTTGCGCGGCGTCGAGTTGTCCGACGGCCGCTGGTACACGCCCTGGATGAAGGAGAAGTCGACGTCACGCGCCATCTCCTTCAACGCCTGCTGCACCTGCCAGGTCGACTCGTCGACGACCGGATTGGGTTCGGCGTTGTTGGTCCCAGCCTTCTGCCCGAAGGCACCCAGCTTGGTGTAGCTGACCCCCACCGCCCGGTGGTGGATCTGCACCACGTTCGTCACGTTGGCCCGGGTCCGGCCCTCCAGCGCCGGCGCGTCCGCACCCTCCAGGGCCACGTTCTGGCCCGCGATGGCCAGGTCGTAGGTCTGCCACTCGAACTCGGTGCTGGTGGTCTGCCTGCCGGCGGACAGTCCACCGATCGCGGACAGGAACGGCGTGTCGGCCGGGGTGAGCGCGAACAGCTCACCGGTGTAGTTGGGGAGATCGTAGGTGGTTCCGAGCGCGGTGATACCCGCCACGGCCATGTCCTCTCGTCATGGGCGCGGCTCATCGCGCCGGCCCGACTGCTACTTCTGCTGTGCCGCGATCGCGGCGAGTTTCTGGTTCTTCAGTGCGATGACACGCGACCAGTTACCGGCCTTCTGCGCCTCGGTGATCTGCGTGTCGAGATCCGCCCCGCCGCCACCTCGGGCACCCTGTGACGGGTCCGGCGCGGGTGTCCTCGGCCCGAGCCGGGCCTGCGCTGGGAACAGGGCGAGCAGGGCGTCAGCGTCTGCGGCCAGTTCCTCCCGTGAGGACCCCTGGAGCCTGGCGGCCTGCGCGGCGCTCAGGCCCTTCTCGGCTGCGACCTCGACCCGAATGCGTGCGGCCCGCTCCGCGGCCAGGTCAGCCTCGTACTGGGCCATCCGCTCGGT
>DATCXL010000618.1:0-2377 GCA_036565825.1 Mycobacteriales bacterium | reverse complement strand
GGGTACCCGGCTGCCGTTCTTGCTCAAGGTGCTCGCCGCAGAGCAGCCACTGTCGCTCCAGGCGCATCCGAGCACCGAGCAGGCACGGGTTGGTTACGCCGAGGAGGACGAGCGTGGTGTGCCGATCGACGCCCGCCACCGCAACTACAAGGACACCTGCCACAAACCGGAGGTGCTCTGCGCACTCACGCCGTTTGAAGCGCTGTGTGGCTTTCGTACAACTGCGATCACGGTGCGGGTACTGGAGGGGCTTGGGGTACCCGGGTTGGCGCCCTATGTCAAGGCGTTGTGTGCCCGGCCCGGCAGTGACGGCCTGCGTGAGGTGGTGACCGGTCTGCTCGCCGCGCCCACGCCGGTACGGCGCAAACTGGTGGCCGCCGTGATCGACGCCTGCCGGCGGGCGCAGGCCGATCCGCACGGCGAGTTCGCCGTCGAGTACGCCTGGGGAGCGCGACTGGGTACCAGTTACCCCGACGATGTCGGAGTGGTGATCGCGCTTCTGATGAACCTGGTCCGGCTGCGTCCGGGCGAGGCGGTCTTCCTGCCGGCCGGGAACCTGCACGCCCACCTGTTCGGGGTGGGTGTGGAGATCATGGCCAACTCCGACAACGTGTTGCGTGGCGGGCTGACCCCCAAGCATGTCGACGTACCGGAACTGCTTCGTGTCCTGGACTTCACCGACGGTCCGGAGTGCCGCCCCGAGGTGCACGTGCTGCCCACCGGTGAGGAGGTCTACGACGCGCCGGTGGAGGAGTTCCGGTTGTCCCGGTTGCCGCTGCGGCCCGACCACCCGGTAACCCTCGACACGCCCGGCCCGCAGATCCTGCTGGTGGCCGACGGCGAGGTGTGGGTGAGCGGCCAGAACGGTCGGCTGTCGCTTCCCCGCGGCTCCTCGGCGTACGTGTCGGCCGGGCGACCGGCGGTCACCGTGTCCGGGGACGGCCTGCTGTTCCGCGCCATCACCAACGTGCGGGGGTAGATGGTTAGGTACCGGGCCCTCGCCGGAGCGGAGCCCCGGCTCCGGAGCTCGTGGTTCGAGGACCGGTGTGCTGTGTTGTCCCGGATGGGGTAGCTCCGCCTGCCCACCACCCGAACTCCGGCCCGCATCGCGATCGGAAGGATCCCTGGAATCAACCGTCTGGCGCGGTCGGGTTGACCCTTCGTGTTGGCCCGGCGCGGTTGGGTCGCGAAACCGGCCTGTACTGCTGTAATGGCGTTCGACGCCAAGGCGAGGAGAACGGGTGAGCGCCACCTTTGACCGGTTGCGGCTGGAATATGACCCGGACACGCTGCGCGAGATCGTGCGGGTGCCGGACGAACTGCGTGCCGCCCGCGCCGAGTTGACCAACGAACTGGACGGGATCGACGAGAACACCGATCCGGCCGGCGTGGCCAGGCTGGCCGGCCAACGGGCCACCGTGTCCCGCGCTCTGGGTGACCTCGACCTCGCGCTGGCCGACGCCGAACGGGCGATGGCCGCGGCTGAACGGACCGGAAACCCTCAGGTGGTGACCGTCACCCGGATCAGGTTGGCGCACGTCCACCAGTGGCGGGAGGAGTTCACCGACTCCAACGCGTTGTTCGCGCAGTGCATCCGCGACGTCGAGGGCCTGCCAGACTCGTTGCGTTCCTTCGTGCACCAGCACGCCGGCAAGAACTTCTACGACCAGCGCCGCTACGCCGAGGCGGCCGAGCAGTTCGCCGAGGCGTTGCGGCTACGGGAGGGTGCCGACCCCGAGTTGGTGGAGTCCAGCCGGCTCGGCCTGGAGGCCGCCCGTCAACACCTCGAACAGGCTTCCTGAGCCGGGACCGGCACCCGCCCGTCGCTGTTCATCCGGCCAGAGGACCGACCCGCCGGCGCAGCCCGTCGTCCACCCGTCGGGCCAGTTCGTCGTCGGAGAGTTCGGCCGGTCCGAGGGTCTCGGCCCCGGACCTTGGGTGGCCGCCGCCGTCGGTCCAGTCCAGGTAGGCCATCCACTCACCGGTGCCGGACAACCGCAGTTGCTGGAGCACCACCCGAACTGCGTACCGGGCGCCACGGATCTCGACCTGGAGCGCGCCCTGCTCGGTACGGGTGACCCGTGCCTCGTAGCCCAGCGCGGCGAGCAACCGCGCCACGCCGTTCACCGAGGCGGGCAGGTCGGCACGCTCCGGGGACGCGACCGGTACCTGTTCCCAGGGCAGCGCGCACAGGAAGCGGGCCTCACCGGGGAAGGTGGTCTCGGTCGCCGAGGGTGCCAGCGCGTCGCGGGCGAGGGCTGCGACACCGGCCACCGCGGCCAGCACCTGCTCGACCATGCCCAGTAGCTGCTGCCGCCAGGCCGGATCGTTCACGTCATGACCGACGGTCAGTGCGGCCAGCAGGTGCCGGCGGGCC
>DATCXL010000609.1:0-3081 GCA_036565825.1 Mycobacteriales bacterium | reverse complement strand
ACCGTGCCGTCGCTGCTCCTTGCCGGTGAACGCGACCCGGTGATCTCGCCGAAGCTGCTGCCCGGCGGCGAGCGGTGCGCGCCGGACCTGCGGATGCGGGTGGTGCCAGGTCGCGGCCACTTTCTGGCCGAGGAGGACCCGAAGTTGGTCGCGCGGGCGGCCCGGGAACTCTTCGGCGCCAGGTAACGCAGTCCCGTCCGGTACCGCGGCGGACGTCGTGGTACCGGACGGGACCCGGGACGGGACCCGGGACGTCAGGTACCCGGGTCCTCGTTCTGGAGTCGCCTGACCACGGCCAGGGCGTCATCGACGTGCCGACTGATGTTGGTCATCGACGAGAACACGTGCTGGACCACGCCGTCCCGGTCGATGACATACGTGACACGGCCGGGCAGCACACCCAGGGTTCGGGCAACGCCGTAACGCCGGCGCACCGCGCCGCCCGGGTCGCTGAGCAGGACGAACGGCAGCCGGTGGCGGCTGCCGAACCTCTCGTGTGATCCGACCGAGTCCGAGCTGATCCCGACAACCTCCGCCCCCGCCTCGGCGAAGACCTCGTGGCTGTCCCGGAACGCGCACGCCTCGGCGGTGCAGCCCCGGGTGTTGTCCTTTGGATAGAAGTACAGGACGACAACCCGCCGTCCCCGGTAGTCGGCGAGGCTCACCGTCGTACCGGACTGGGACCGCAGGGTGAAGTCCGGAGCGACATCGCCCACCCGCACGCCCTTGCTGTCAGTCTCCATGCGCACCTTCCGTTCCGGGTCAACCGCCGGGCGCCGTACCTGAGTCGCTGCTGCAACGTGCGGCCGACCGGCGGAATCGCGCGCCACCGAACACTGTATTTCCGGCAGGCTGGAAACTCTCGAACCAACCACGGCCACGACCGTCGGACTCCGCCGCGGTCCGGGAGGACGTGATGCGTGACCCGTCGTACCTGTCGGAGACCAAGATGGCGGCGCTGGTGCCGTGGTGTCCACGAGGACCTCGCCACCCGGCGAGGAACCAGGCACCCCGGCCGTGGAGGCGACCGGCGAGCCGGGCAGGATCTGGGCCGGACCGGAGGCTCGCGGACGGATGGACGCCATGACACTGCCGCTGGAGGGAATCGTCGTCGTCTCGGTGGAACAGGCCGTGGCGGCGCCGTTCGCCAGTCGCCAACTCGCCGACCTGGGTGCCCGGGTCATCAAGATCGAACGGCCCGGGTCGGGTGACTTCGCCCGCGACTACGACCACGCGGTCAACGGGCTGTCCGCCCACTTCGTCTGGCTCAACCGCAGCAAGGAGTCGCTCGCGGTGGATCTGAAGGACCCGGCCGGCCGCCGGGTGATCCACCGTCTGGTCGACCGGGCCGACGTGTTCGTCCAGAACCTGGCCCCGGGGGCCGCCGACCGACTGGGCCTGGGGGCGGACGAGTTGCGTTCCACCCGGCCACGGCTGATCACCTGCGACGTGTCCGGCTACGGCGACGGCGGTCCGTACCGACAACGCCGGGCCTATGACCTGCTGATCCAGTCCGAGGTTGGCCTGCTGTCGGTGACCGGGTCGCCCGACGCCCCGGCCAGGGCCGGCATCTCGGTCGCCGACATCGCCGCCGGGATGTACGCGTTCAGCGGTGTGCTGTCCGCGCTCTACGAACGGGAGCGCACCGGCGTCGGCCGCCGGGTACACGTGTCGTTGTTCGACTCACTCGCCGAGTGGATGGGGTTCCCGTTCTACTACGGCCGTTACGGGCCGACGCCGCTGCCGCGCGCCGGTGCCGCGCACGCCGGCATCGCCCCGTACGGTCCGTTCCGGACCGGCGACGGTGGCACCGTGGTGATGGCCGTGCAGAACGACCGCGAGTGGGTCCGGTTCACCGAGGTCGTGCTGGGCGAGCCCGCCCTGGCCACCGACCCCCGGTACGCCACGAACAGCGCACGGGTGACGCACCGGAGCGTGCTGGGCGAACGGATCGAGGAGCGGTTCGCCGACCTGACCACCGATGCGACCGAGGATCTGCTGGAGGCCGCCCGGATCGGGCACGCACGGATGAACGACGTGAACAACCTGGACTCACACCCACAGGTGGTCGGACGCGGCCGGCTGCGCCAGATCGACTCGCCGGTCGGCCCGCTGTGCGCGCTGGAGCCGCCCACCACCGACGGCCACCGGCCCGCCCTGATGGGGCCGGTGCCGACCGTCGGCGAACACGGTCGGGCCGTGCTGCGATGGGTCGGCTACTCGGTCGAGGAGATCGAGTCACTGGTGCGGGACGGCGTGGTCGACTGTGCGCCCGAGCCGCCGGCCGGCGGGGTTCCCGGGTTGCCCGGTGAGGCGCCTGGCGAGTTGGACGGAGGGTCTCGATGACCGAGGTACGGCAGGGCTGGCACGGACGGTACTTCGAGGACTTCGCGGTGGGTGAGGTCTACCAGCACCCGCTGGGACGGACCATCAGCGGCACCGACAACACCTGGTTCACCCTGCTCACCCAGAACACCGCGCCACTGCACTTCGACGCCCACTACGCCGCGACGACCCCGTTCGGCCGACCGTTGGTCAACTCCACCTTCACCCTGGCGCTGGTCACCGGTCAGAGCGTCACGGATGTGTCGCAGAACGTGGTGGCGAACCTGGCCTGGACCGACATCCGACTGCCAAACCCGGTGTACGAGGGCGACACGATCTACTCCCGGTCCACCGTACTGGCGCTACGCGAGTCGGCGAGCAGGCCCTACGCCGGAATCGTGAGGGTGCGCACCATCGGATTCAACCAGGACGGCCACACGGTCATCAGTTTCGAACGCACCCTGATGGTCTATCGCCGTGGCCACGGCCCACAGATCCCCGAACCGATCGACGAGACAACCGACGACACAGCCAACGGCACAACCGACCGGACAGCACCTCCGGCACCGGGAGAGGGGTCGCGATGACAGCCAACCTGACCGACGAAGAGAACGCGATCGTGGCAACCGTCGCCGAGTTCGTCGACCGCCAGGTGCGCCCGGTTGCGAGCGAACTCGAACATGCCGACACCTACCCCGAGGCGCTGATCGAACAGATGAAGCGGATGGGTGTGTTCGGCCTGCGGGTGCCCGCCGA
>DATCXL010000742.1:0-3713 GCA_036565825.1 Mycobacteriales bacterium | reverse complement strand
CGCCCGCCACCCCGACCGGTACGCCTCGGCGACCATGTCCCGGATGGCATCAGCCGACCGCACCGACAGGGCGGACAGGATCGCCTGCGCACCCTGGCGCAACGCCCGGATCGAGGCGAGTTTCCCCGGCGTCCACGTCGGAGCGTCGATCCCCCGAGACAGTTCCCGGGTGACCAGCCGCACGATCGCCGTCTCGGCTTCGGCGTACAGGTTGGCGGTGGTCGCGGCCGTCTGGTCGATCAGGTCAGGGTTGACCGGCATCTGGGTTCACCGGTTCCTCCGGTCCGGCGCCGTGCAGGTCCCGCAACACCTGCACCGGGTCGGCGCCCGTCGATGCGGCCTCTGCACGAATCGCAGTTACCTCGTTGTCGACAGCCGTGTCGTCCCAGTCCGGGTGGACCATCTGTACCCGGGTCCGGGTTGAGATGGCGTCGGCGGCAACCAGCAGTTGCACCGTCTGGGCGACCGCGCCGGGGTCCTCGGAGACCGCGTCGGGGAACTCCAGGGCTGGCAGTTCCGCGACCACACCGGAGGAGAACACAGCGGCGTCGACCATCAGCAGGGTTTCCAGGATCCGCGCCAGGGCCGGACGCCAGTACACGATCTTCCGTGACCGGGTGGTGTACGAACGGGACTGCCGGGCATGCACCTCAGTGGCGGTGACAGCGCCGGACTCGGTGACCTCCCCGAACGTCTGCCCGGAATAGCCACTGTCCCGCAAGATCTGCGCGACCAGTGCGGCGGCGGTGTCCCTGTGGTCAGCGGTCCGGATCGCGAACTGCACCTCGGAGATCTGCGGCGCACCCCCGGTCTGCGGCAGCATGTTTAGGGTGGCATAGATCTCCTGGTCAGCGTCGAACCTCGCGCCCTGCCCGCGCCCCTGCTGTTGCAGGTACACGTCGGGCACGATCAACCGGGCCTTGGCCAGGCGAAGGTCGCGCATCCACGACGACCACGTCTCATCCAACGCGTCCAACGCGGGTTCGGACCCGGCGATGTCCGCCCGGCCCAGGTAGGCGGCGGAGGGCATTCCCCGCCACAGCTTGTTCGGCCGCATGTTCGGCACGTACTCGACCAGCAGGCGTGGCACGCCGGTGGTGACGACCGGGAGTAGGTCCTTCGTGTCCGGGTAGGCGGCCAGCGGTACGGGTTTCCCCAAACCCGTATCAGTGCCCACATACACGCCGTGGAGCACGACGCCCTTCTCGTGGCGTTCGAGGTGTCGCACAACCTTGTCACCGTCACGGCCGATCACACGCCAGAACGTGACCGCCGACAGCCGGCCCTGCACCCACTCGGGGATGGCCGCGTCAGCGTGCACGGCATCGAGCCAGGGCCCGTCGGGGTGGGCTTCGCGGTCCCAGCACACGCGCAGGTACGCCCCGCCCATGCCCGCGCACGCGTCGGCGGCTTCCAGCAGGGTGGCGTGTACGCCGTCGTCGACGAGCTCGTCGAGACGGTCCTGGGCCTTCTGGTTCTGCGCGGTGATCTTCGGTGGTTCGGAGAACAGCAGGTCCGCACTCGTCGAGGCGATGGTGCCGGCCAGGCCGATGTGGAGCTTCTGGCGTTGCTCGTGGGCCGGCGGTTGGGTGCCCCAGAACCAGCGGGACAGGGTGTTGATGATCCGGCCGCGGATCCCGCCCTGTTCGGAGGCGAAGAACCCCGACCGGGTGAAGTCCACGGCGCCGCCGTACACGGCGGAGAGCATGTCGGGGTCACCGGACCACCACGCGCCCCACGTGACCAGCCGGTCTGTGACGGGTTTCAGGTCAGGGGGTGGCCACGGGGTGCCGGGTACGGGCAGTGGCATGTCAGGCGGCCTCCCTCGCGAGTAGGGGCCGCCACGCGGCCTCGGTGGTACGGATCACGTAGCGGGCAGCGTCCACACTGTGGTCATCAACCTTGATCGGCGCGTCATGCCCGGCCGCGGTCGCCTTGGGATCCCACACGTACCCGGGTATCTCCCTGATCAGGTCCGTGCATGACCGGTGAACCTTCAACCGGCCACCGGCCAGCAGACTGGACACGGTGCGGATCCCGTCGACCACGGCATTGTCGGCGGCCACCGACGGCAGCCCGTCGTGGTGCAACTGGACGCGGAACCCGGTCGCGGCAGGGTCAACGACCGTCCACTCCGGTGCCACCCCTCGCAGTGTCGACCCCGGTATCGGCACGTCGGCCAGCCAGTCCCGGAACCGCTGCGAATACTCGACGTCGGACAGTTGCCGGTGGGCGCGGCGCGAGTCGTACCGGTACTCGGCGGTCAGGTACAGCCGGCCGTCCGTGCCAACACCCAACGTGACCGCGTCGAACGGGTTCGTCGTGCCGTGGTCCACGCCGACGCCCACCCACCGGGTGATCGCCGGAAGGATGTCGACGACATGCCGGGCCGGGTCCCAGCAGTCGTAGATCGACCCTTCGGCCTGCACCCATTCGCCGAGGATGAACCGGCGGTGCCACAGGCCGACGTACTCCTTGGACAGTGACGTCACGTAGTCCGGGGACAGGT
Organism: Mycobacteriales bacterium; assembly: GCA_036565825.1. GTDB lineage: Bacteria > Actinomycetota > Actinomycetes > Mycobacteriales > DASULA01 > DASULA01. The sequence continues at coordinate 1,204 of DATCXL010000742.1, read as the reverse complement.
GCGGGTTGTCGGCCAACTGGAAGCTGAACCGGTGCAGGTCGAGGCGGTCGTCCCCGCCGGTGTGGGACACGTCGCCGTGGCGGTCCAGGTGCAGGGTGGCACGGTCGAGGTAGTCCCGTTTCAGCCAGTGCGCCGGCCCGTCAGGGTTGGTCGTCCCGAACAGCTTCGCCCCGGGCTCACTGAGCCGGGACAGGAGCATCGTCCAGAACGATTCGGGGATGGTCGACACCTCGTCGACGTAGGCGCCGAGCAGGGTGAGCCCGCGGATTTTGTCTTGGGCTCGTTCGTCGTTCGCACCGACGAGGTACACGCGGCGGCCCAGCAGCCACAGTTCCCCGGATCCGGAGACGAGGCGGCAGCGGGACGCGCCGAGCATCTCGATCAGCGGGTCGATGATGTTTCGCTTCAGGGTGCGTTCGGTTCGGCCGACCATGATCAGGTTCCCGGGTGGGGCGTTCCGCACGAACTGGACCCACCGGATCGTCGACCCGACCGTCTTCGACGAACGGACCGCACCCTCCCAGATGTTGATCCGCGCGGTGGACAGCCTGACCGCGTCCAACGCCTTGCCGGCCAGGGGTGCGACGTGCACGGCGGCACCACCTCCGGATCAGCCGCCGACCATGCCGCGTAGCCACTGGTCGACCGCGGCCAGGCCGTGACTGTCGGAGTCGACCTGTTCGAGTTTCACCGCGCCGGTCAGGTAGGAGTTGATCGCCGAGGCGAGGGCTTTCTCGTCGGGTGCCGGGACGTGGTCGAGGGTGACCGTTTCGATGCCGTGGACGCTGGTCGCGGTGAACCGGTACTGGTCGGCTTCGAGGCGGTTGTAGATGGCTTCGGCGCGGGTGTAGGCGCGGGCGATGAGTTTGGCGCGGCGTGCGGCGTTGTCGACCTTGGCGGCTTCGGTGGCGGCCGCGGTGGCCGACCGGTCGAATGACAGGCCGGCTTCGGTGGCGATCTGTGTCACGGTGGAGGCGGACCGGCCGAGTTGGCGGGCGATGGCGTTGCGGCCGAGTCCTTGGGCGTGGAGGGCGGCGACCTGGTCACGGTCGGCTTGGGTGACCGGGCGGGCAGGCATGGTCACCTCCCGACGTGTGTGGTGGCCCCGGCGGGGTTCGAACCCGCGCCCCAGCCCGGTGCTTCCGACACCGGGTGCTCTACCTGCTGAGCTACAGGGCCGTGGTTGCGGAGGCGGGATTCGAAC
>DATCXL010000736.1:0-9309 GCA_036565825.1 Mycobacteriales bacterium | reverse complement strand
ACAGGCTGATCCCGGCGGAATCGGCGGCCGGTTTGATCGTGGCCAACGACGTGTTGGTCCTCTTGACCGCCTTTTCCAGGTCCTTCGCGTCACCGAGAATTTCAACCGTGAACCGGCGAGTGGGCATGATTCACCACCCCCACTTTCTCTGAATTGGCGAAAACGGGCCGCCGAGAGGGTTGTACGAGCTCCAACCAGGTACGTCCGGTGTGGTTGGATCGACCCGTGTCGCAGCCCTTCGGCCCAGACTTGCGTCGTGGCCCCGCCGACTCCCGGGAACCGTACAGATTCTGGGGACCATGGACCGGGGGCGCAGTAGTGGTCTGAAAACGGACATTGCTACCCACCGGGGCGTGAGTGCATGGGTGCGGCGATCATCCCGTCTGCTGTCCTGTTCCCGTCGCCGCGCTTGATACCCACGCTCGGTGCGCTGCCCGTGCTGCGGTGACGAGGCGCAGCAGCGGCCGGGTGCCGCGTACGGGTGCGGCGCCGCGGCTTCGCATCTGTACTTCGATCAGCAGCGCGACCGATGCGGCGAGGAGCGCCAGCGGCGGCCAGACGAATGTGAAGAATGCGGCGATGCCTGCGAGCCCGGCGAACTCCCCGGCGTCGTATCGGTCCACGGTGGTTGGTCCTCTCACACGGGCAGCGCGGCGAACGCGGCGAGGGTCGGGGCGGGTAGGTCGCTGCCCTGGTGTGTCCGTACAGGTGGGCGGGCCCGGTCGGGTTCGGCCTGGTCGAGTAGCGGCGCGAGCTGGTCGAGGGTGGCCGGGTGACATGCGGAAAGCAGGGCACCGACGGCGTCGGCGTAGTTCTCTTCGGCGGCCGCGGTGCGACGGTCGGGGTGTGGGTCGAACAGGTGACCCAGTTCGTGACGCCAGACCCGCGCGGCCTGGTCGAGGTGACGCGCCGAGAGTTCGATCAGCGCGCCGGGCATGGTGCGCCCGGACTCGGCGCCGCCGACCAGGGTGACCGATAGGCGCCGGTTTGCCTGCCCGGCCACTGTCGGGCGCAGATCGGCCGGGCGCACCACCAAGACGCGGCCATTCGCGGCGGCCCAGCGCGCGGCCAGATCGAGATGATCCAGTGCAGGGAGGCGAGGATCACAGAACACCGGGCCAGTGAATGCCGGAACTGTCGTGCCGGTGCGCGCGGGTCCGCCGACGTAGCGGTGTGCCGCGATGGCCGCCGCGGCGAGCCAGTTCCCGACGCGGACGGCGTCAACGTCCGGCGAGACCTCCCGCACGATGCAGGCGAGCACGTGGCGCCCGGCGAGCGTCCCTGCGATAGCCAGCGCGGTGTGCCGGGCGGGAAGCTGACGGGTGTGCCGGGCGTGCCAGATGATCGCCTCGCCGAGGTCTTCGTCTATCGGGTCGGTGAGGAACGAGTCGAGCACACCAGGCCAGTCGACCAGGTCGAGCACACCGGCGCCCATCACAGCGCCTTGATGACGCCGCCGGTGAGGCCGGTCGGGTCGTCGCGTTGTATGACCACGTCGTCTGTAGGGTCGAAACGGGTCAAAGGATGCTCGCCAGTTCGACCGGGTCGAGCCACTGCGAGGATGCGATCAGGTCGCGCAGTTTCCGGCCCAGCTCGGAGCTGGCGGCCAGCGATCGCGGGCTGTCGAGCCGGCGCTGTTTGGCCATGAGTTTCATCAGCGCGTAGGCGCGCACCGGTTCGGTGTCGCTGCCGTCGAACAGCCATCCCGAGTAACCGCCCCACCCGTCCGAACCGCCCGAAGGGCTCTGCGGCGGGTGTACCTTGCAGGCTTCCCATTCCAGGTCGGCCACGGTCCACGCCTGCGAGACGTTGCGCGGGACGAACCACTTCAACCGGCTGGGGTTGTTGAAGCGAGTGCGGCCGGGGATCGGGGTGTAGCACAGGGTGCCGGACTGGCCTGCCCCGTCGGGGTTTGCCGGGTCGACCAGGATCGTTTCCCCGCCGTTGGTCGACCGGACGATCAGGTCACCCTCGTCGGTTTCGGTGAGGGTGGCGATCTCCCGCGGGGCGTAGCCGGCGGCGGTGGCCCGGTCGAGCAGGCGTTGCGCTGGGATCCGCGGGCGGGCCGGCCTGGGTGACACGCAGGTGGTGACGGTGATCATCGGGGTTGCTCCGGTCAGTCGGTGGGCGGGTACTGAAGCCGGGCGTGCTGGTTGGGGTCCGCGCCGTTGTTGGGCGGCAGTGGCTTGCGCTGCGGCTCGGTGGCCTTCGGGAACGTCTGGTCACGCGGCTCGGGCACCGGTGCGGGGCGCGGTGGCAGCGAGCCGGCCTGGTCGTCACGGCTGGGGGTCTTGGGGATCGAGGTGATGCCGTGTGGGGGGATTGCGCTCATGGTTTGCTCCTGTGCGGTCAGTGCGGTCAGGTTGGCGTCAAGCTGCTCTTCGGCGCGCCACACGTCGACCAGGTCGGTGGAAGGGCCGCCGGCACGTGCCCGCGTCAGATCGGCTGCGGCATCGGCGGCGGCGATGATCGCGCGGAGCATGGTCACGGTGTGCGGCTCCTTCCCCACTCGACGACGGCGCCCATGTCGAACGACCAGTGGCCCCGGTCGTTCTGTCGGCCAGTGAGCCTGCCCGCGGCTGCGGCTTTACGAACCGCTTGCTCGGATACGCCCACCCACCGCGCGGCTTCGGCAACGGTCAGCCGCGGCACCGATGATGACTGGGCGAAACCGGACGACGGGTGGGGCGAAACCGCACGTCGGTCGGTGTCCCGTTCGGCCTGTTCGCATGCGGCCAGCAGTTCGGCCATGTCGGCGGGCAGTGCCCAGCCTTCCAACCGAGCTTCGGCACGGGCACGGCGCAACACGACTCCGACACGCGCGGCAGTACGCCGTTCAATGACTACGGCGCCGGCGATGTACGCGGCGCACGGCTCACGGAACGTCTCAGAAGGCCGTAGAGCGTTTAACGCAGGTGTCCCGGTGTGATTGGTTGGGCCTGGATCGGTGCGCGGTGGATGTGTCACGGCGCACCTTCGCTGGAAGCGCTCACCTGGTTGTGGGTGAGGATGTACCGCTCGGCGGACACGCCTTCGAGGCCGACGAGGTTGGTGTTCGTGACGATGGCCGCACGGCCACCGGTCAGGTCGTCGACGCGGTCGGCCAGGGCACGCAGTACCGCGGCGATGTCGGCGCCTTCGGCGGGCCGGCCGACGTAGCAGATCGCGTCGTGCACCTGGTCGATCGCGCGCACCAGTTCGGGCCAGCCGGGCACGATGTGTTCTGAGCACGCCGGGCAGATCAACTCGCCGGTATCGACGTCGTAGGTGATCGCGGCGAACGCCGAGCAGTACTGGCCGCACCGCGCGCACCGCTGTTCGATCTCCTGCCCGTTCCCCAGTGCCAGACCGAGTTGGTCGTCGGCCATGCCGCTGTTGCTCAGGTGGGGCGGCTCAGCGCCACGTAGGCCGGTCAACGCGGACCTCCCGGTGTGATGGGCTGGGCCTGTTGCGGGGCGCATCCGGTGCAGAACCCGGCGGTGGCGATGATGGGGCCGACTACCGAGGTTCGGCCGGTGTCGTCGGTGGCGCGGAGCGGTGGCAGGGTCCGCGCCCATGTGTGGATGATGCGGGCCCGTCGACGGCACGCGTCGCACCGGTGTTCTTCCCGAGTGCCGGCCATGCGGGCACAGGCCATGGCGGTGCACTGTGGGCAGCGCAACCGTCCGGGTGCCCAGGCGGCCCACCATCGCGGTCCGGGGTTGGGGGTGAGGTGCGGGCAGGTGGTGAGCTGGCCGGTGCCCATGCGCTCGACGAGGCGCGTGACGATGGCCAGTTCGACCGGGTGGAACGTGGACCAGGTAGTGGTGGCGGCCATGCCGTACCGGTGGGCGATGGCGGCCATGTCGGTGAGGGTTGAGGCAGCGTCTCGACCGGCGGCGCTGACCTGGTCGAGTAGGGCGACGAGGTGCGGGTCGGTGGTGGTCACGCGGCGGTTCCCTTCGCCTTGCAGGTCGCGCACAGCGGGCCGTGCCCGGCCTCGCCGTACTTGTGAATCCGTGCCCGACAGATAGGGCACGGACCCCATTCGGTGACTGGGGCCATCCGACCGCACTGGTCGCAGTGCTCGCCCGGGCCTGAAGGGGCCGGTGTCCCGGTGTTCGCCTGGGTGGTCTGGTGTTGGGGTGACGGTGGGTTTAAGCGTGTGCTATCGCGTGTCAGACCCGACGTGCCGTCTGGTATGTCTGATTCCGACACGCTGACACGCGATGACACGCGATTCACGCCACTGTGGGGCGTACTCAGTGCCAGGCCGACGTAGACGCGGACTTGCTTACCGTCCTCGCCCCGCGGTTGAGAAACCGTCAAGCCAGGGATGACGGCCCGAAGGTTCCGGCCGAACATCGCGTTCGTGCCCGGCTTCTGCCCGTTGTCCTCGCACCACTGCTTCCACGCGGCGACCAGGTCGGTGACCAGTACCTCGCAGTGTTCGCCCGGCTTGGCCCGGTGGCAGTGGTCCCGGACGAACGCCGAGACCGGCGACCCGAGGTCCTGCATCGCGGTGACCGCGCTGGCCGACGAGGGAAGGTCGGTGAACCGGCCTTTGGCGACCAGGCGGTCAAGGCCGTCGAGTGACCAGTTGAGGATGCCCGGCAGTTCGGGCACCAACTCATCGGTGAGCTTGGCGTTCTCCCGGCCCAACCAGCTTCGGTCCATCGTCAGTACGACGAACCGGTTCGCGATGGCTCCAGAGGCGTCACCGAAGTTCGGTAGCTCGTTGGACAGCAACAGGAACCGGGCTGACAGCTTCCCGGTCCACGGATCCCGGTACTTGCGGTCGACGGTCAGGGTGTCCTCGCCGGAGATCGACAACAGCCGCTCGACGACCTGGTTGACGTTGGCCCGTCCGAGACGGGCGTCGGACACCACGGCCACCGGCTTGCCCAGTAGCGGTGCCAGGCCGAAGTTGGTTCCCAACGAGTCCAGCGTCGGTCCGGCCACGTTGCCCTTGCCGACCAGGGCGGCCAACACCCGGGCGATGGTGCCCTTACCCGAACGGGTCGGTCCGATGAGCATGAGGATCTTCTGAAGGTCGGTCCGCCCGGACAGCACGTAGCCGAAGAACTCCTGAAGGACGGCGATCTCGGGCGCCGGTTCGGTCTGGTCTGGCCCGCCCGGCCACAGTTCGGCCAGGAACCGCAGCCACGTGGCCGGTTCTGGTGCCTTCGGGTCGCAGTCGAACGGGACGCTGACCAGGTTGAAGAAGTCCGGGGTGAGGTCGTGCAGTTCCCGGGTGGACACGTCCAACAGGCCGTTGGTGCAGGCCACGACCTGTCCCGCGCGTCCGCGATATGTAGACCTGTCACCACCCAACCAGGCCGGCGGGTCGACCGTCTCAGGCAGGAACAGACCGACCGCGGGCAGCGCGTCGACCAGGTCGGCCATCTTCCGCCGGTTCGGGTGCCACGGCTTCAGTTCGGGCTCGCCGGTCTTCGGGTCGGTGTGCCAGTACTCGGCGTGTTCGAGCCGCTGGTACAGCCGCGACCGGATCACCGTGTCTTCGGTCTCAGCCCAGTGGGTGCCCTGCCAGAGCATCCAGCCACCGCGCCACCTGCGGAGCGTCGTCCGCCCGGCGTCCCGGTACTCCTTGACCAGTTCACGGGCGACACCCATCGGGTTGGACGGGGCCGGGAACACCTCGCCGGCGGGGGCGTCCGACACCGTGGACGCCGTTTCGCCCTCGGGTGGATACGCGTCGGCCGCGAACTGGCCGTCTGGGTCGAAGTCGATGTCATCGGCCATGCTCACGCGACGTTCCCCCATTCGGTGACTCGCTGACCGGGCACGTAGTCGCCTCCGTGGCGGGCCACCCATTCAGCCCTGACGCACGTGGCGCAACCCCGGCACGTGGGCGATCCGCACGGCTGGTTGGGAACCTCGGCGCGCAGTTCGGCCAGTGCGGCGTACGTGGGCTGTTGGGCCAGGGCCTGCCAGTCGGCCGCGGCGTTCACGTCCCATGACGACTCGCGAACCCTGCGGCGCACTTCGGCATCAACCCGGGCCAGTTCCTCGGCCAGACGCCGGGCAACGTTCCCGGGCGTCCAGTACCGGTGCCACGCCTCGGCGGCCCTGAAGACGGCCAGAGACTTACGCGGGTCGGTGTTGTCCAACGCGTACCACTCCGGCGACCTGAACAACGGCACCTGCCCGTGGCCTGGGTTACCCTCGGCGCCGAGGAGCTGCCCGGCGGTGGCGATCTCGTTGGGGCCGGTCCTGCCGGGGGCCGGCCCTTCTGCTGTCCGATTCACGCCGCCGGGCCCTTGGACGCGTGCTGGTCGAGCCACTTCTGAACGTCGACGGGATCGAACCGGCGGTACCGCCCGATTCGGTAGGACTTCGGGGCAGTGCCACGGCTTATCCACTGATAAAGCGTGCTGCCCGGAACGCCGAGGTAGGCCGCCGTCTCCAACAGCGTCCACAGTCGCTCAGAGCCCATGAGTGATCCTCCAAGGTCCAACAGTGCGTCTTTAAGGATCATCCATTGACACTGGACATGTGTCAACGTCGCTCGCTATCGTTCCTCCATGGAACATGACAGTGCGGGCCCCGTGACACCGACACAGGCGGTCGCCAGGCGGGTACGGGAGACGCGCAAGCGGCGCGGGTGGTCGGCCGAGCGCCTGGCGGCAGAGATGACGCGTGTTGGTATCCCGTGGGAGCGGGCGGTGGTGACAAAGCTGGAGACCGGTAGGCGAGCTGCGGTGAGCGTCGCTGAACTACTGGCGCTGGGCTACGTGCTCGATGTCGCACCGGTACACCTGCTCATACCGCTGGACTCGCTGGAGGGGTATCGCATCGTGCCCAACTCCGGAGTCCAGGCTGGTAGGGCGCGTGAATGGGTGCGTGGCTTCTGGCCGTTGTCGTCGACAGACAAGCGCATCTACTACACAGAGATCCCTGCGGACGAACTCACGCCGCCGACACACCAGCCCATCCCAGTGGATAGCGCTCCCCAGCGCCAAGCGCTCTTGGCTGAGCTGGAGCGTCGCGGTTTCGGCGACCTGCGGTTTGAGAGCGAGGAAGACAGCAACCGTGGCTGACATCGACGACCGCTGGTACCGCACCGACCGGGCCACCGGTGAGCGGGTGAAGACCGCCCGGCACGGCGCCGGGAAGCGGTGGGTGGCTCGGTGGCGCGACACGGCCGACATGCAGCGGTCACGGTCATTCGAGAAGAAGGCCGACGCCGAACGGTTCCTCGACCAGGTGCGCGCCGACCTGGCCCGCGGTACCTACGTCGACCCGAACGCCGGGAAGATCACGGTACGGGCCTACGCCACCAGGTGGCTGGCCGCACAGACGGCCGACCCGTCGACCCGGGAAGCCATGGAACTGCGGTTCCGGTTGCACGTGTTCCCGACCCTGGGGGATCACCCGCTGGGGACGCTTCGCCCGTCGACGGTGCAGGCGTGGGTTCACGGGTTGGCGCTCGCGCCGAACTACGCGCGGACGGTGTTCGCGAACCTGTCCGCCGTGCTGTCGGCCGCTGTTGACGACGGGTTGATCGGCCGGAACCCGTGCGGGGTCCGGTCGGTACGTCCGCCGTCCGCGGTGAACGCCCGGGTCGAGCCCTGGCCGGCTGCGTGGGTGGCGGGTGTCACCGGTGCGCTGCCCGACCGGTACGCGGCCACGGTGGCGCCTGGCGCCGGGTGTGGCCTACGGCAGGGGGAGGTGTTCGGCCTGGCGGTGGATGACGTGGACTTCCTGCGGGGGGTGGTGCACGTCCGCCGACAGGTCAAGATCGTGGGCGCCAAGCTGGTCTTCGGTCCACCGAAGCGCGGTAAGACCCGCAACGTGCCGCTGTCCGACGAGGTGAAGGTCCGCCTCGCCGAACACCTGCGGCAGTTCCCGGCACGGGTGGTGACCCTGCCGTGGTTGCCGACCGGTAAGCCCGTGGCGACCCGGTTGGTGTTCGCCTCCCGGGAGTCCGGCGCGATCAACCGGAACTACTTCAACGCGCGGGTCTGGAAGAAGGCTCTACGCGCGGCCGGTGTACCGGACTCCAGGGAGAACGGGTTTCACTCGCTGCGTCACTACTACGCCAGCGTGTTGCTGGCCGATGGTGTGGACATACGGGCGTTGGCCAGCTACCTGGGCCACGCAGACCCGGGGTTCACGCTGCGTGTTTACACACACCTGATGCCCGAGGTTGGCGACCGGGCACGCAGGGCTGTTGACCGGGCGTTCGGGCGCCTCTCAGCGAACGGAGGTGCGCCAGATGTGCGCCACGACGCCCGGTAGAACGCATCGTCGCAGGTCAGAGCCTCGTTCGTTCACACGTCGTAGAACTGATTGCCGCTTCCGTGTGACCTGCGAGTTCTCCGCGACACGCGACGCGACCAGGCAAGATCACTTTCCGTCATCACCGGTTGTCACCGGATGTTTCTCGCTCTCATGTGCGCCAGATGTGCGCCGGGCGAGGTCAGGACTCTCTTACGCGGACGGGACGGCGCACACGTCCCGACGTGACCCCATGTACGCCCCACAGTGGCGTGAATCGCGTGTCATCGCGTGTCAGGCGTGTCGGCCGCCACCTGCTTGACCGGCCGACCCCAACCAGCAGAGCGGCCCCGCCCGGTGCGCCAACACCGGAACGGGGCCTGGGTCCGAACCCCTTCTCAGTCAAGGAGACGAACCGTGACGAACACGGTAACGAATCTCATCCCCGCCCCGCGTGCCGGTGCTGCCCCGGCGGGCAACCTCGTCGACTTGCCCGTCGACGCGTTGGCCGACGCCGTGGCCGCGATGCTCACCGAAGCGCGTCAGGTCGGCTACGACCAGGCGCTGGCCGAGACCGGCGGCGCCAGCATGGACCCGCGCACGGTTCAGATGCTGTTGCAGGCCGGCGCGGCGATCGAGCGGGAGCACCAGGCCGACATGGTCGGCGGTCGCGCCGAGGAACTGTGCGACCTGTTCGACGTGGTGTTGCCGGCCGCCGACTGGCGGCTGTTGGCCGCGATCCCCGGTGACCTGGCCGGCCTGGTCGACGTGCTGGGTCGGGTCTGAGATGCCGGGCACCGAGCCGGCGCCGGCGAGGCGTGGTCGGTCATGCAGGTGGCGGTCATGGACAAGGTGGCCGAGGTCGACGCCGAGGACGCCGCGACGGTCGAGAGCTACGCCGCGTCGGACACCGCGGGTGGTGGCCGGTGATGACGGTCTCCGACGAGCTGCGCCGGCTCCGGTTCCTCGGCGTGGTGGTCCTGGTGCTGTTGGCGGTCATCGTGTTGGCCGCGCGGATCGTGGGCCTGTTGGTGGTGGTCCTGGTCGACGGGGTGGAGCGGGCCGAACGGGTGTTGTCGGCCCGGTTGG
>DATCXL010000577.1:0-5371 GCA_036565825.1 Mycobacteriales bacterium | reverse complement strand
GCGGACTGGGAACTGGTGCGGCCGGGTCTTCGGGTGACGTTGTCGGTCGGGGTGTCCCAGGAGGGCAGACCCGAACTCGCCCTGGCCGTGGCCGACCAGCGTCTGTACGCGGCCAAGCGGGGTGGTCGTAACCGGGTGGTGTCCCACTGAGTTGGTGTTGTCAGCCGTCGCCCCGGCTCCGGGGTCACGTCGTCAGGGGGCGTGTGCTGTGTTGCCTTCTGTGAGGGGAGCCTCGCTCCACCCCACACCCCCTCAGAACCTTCACAGGGTGACATCGCTTCCGTCCGCCGACGGGGGCGCCGGCGGACGGAAGCGGTGTGGTGGTCAGACCGCGCCTGGACCGGTCAGAGCAGTTCCGGGCGTTCCCACTCCTGGCCAAGCACGTGCTGGGCCAGGAATGCGTGCACCGTCTGGTACCAGACCTGCGCGTTCCCGGGACTGAGCACCCAGTGGTTCTCGTCCGGGAAGTAGAGGAACTTCGCCTCCACGTCGTGGCGCATCAGGTCGTACCACAGGTGCAGCGCCTCACCGATCGGGACGCGGTAGTCCCGATCGCCGTGTACCACCAGCATCGGGGTGCGGATCTGGCCGACGAACCGGTGTGGCGAGTTGGCCTGGTAACGCTCCGGCTCGCGCAGCGGGTCCCCGAACTCCCGCTGCCAGTACCCCGACCCGTCGGTGGTGCCGAGGAACTGGTCGAGTGACCACAGGCCGGCGTGCGTGACGATCGCCCTGAACCGGTCGGTGTGGCTGGCCACCCAGTTGGCCATGTAACCGCCGAAGGAGCCGCCCATGGCCGCGGTCCGGCCCGCGTCGATGTCGTCACGGGCGCACACCGCGTCAGTGACCGCCATCAGGTCGTGGTAGGGCCGATCGCCCCAGTGCCCCCAGCCGCGCCGCACGAAGTCGTTGCCGTAGCCGGTGGAAAGGGCCGGGTCGGGCAACAGCACGGCATACCCGCGAGCGGCCATCAACCACGGGTTCCACCGCCATGACCAGGAGTTCCAACTGTTCAACGGACCGCCGTGGATCCACAGCACCAGCGGCGCGGGGACCTGCGCAGAGGCGCCCTCGGGCAGCACCAGCCAGTAGTGCACGTCCGCACCGTCCGGGGCGGTGGCGCGTGCCTCGACCACCCGCCCGGGCACCGTGGTGATCTCGCCCGGCGAGGGCAGCACCAGCGGGTCCTGGTCGGTGGCCGCGGGGTCCAGCCGTACCGGTGTGGGCGGCGAGTCGACGCTGGCCCGCAGCGCGTACAACCATGAGCCGTCGCGGGAGGCGACGAGGTCGCCGTAGGCGCCGGACGCGGTCAGCCGGGTCACCGTGCCCGAGCCCAGATCGACCCGGAACACCGGCGCGTGGCCCTGCTCGTCGCAGCTGAAGTACACCGCCGAGCCGTCCGGTGCCGGCACCGCGTTGTTCGGCCAGTTCGGGAAGTCGGGCAGCAGGTCACGGCCCTGCCCGGATGCCAGGTCCACCAGCCACAGGGTCAGTTCGCCGGGACGGTCGAACGTGCTCATGGTCTCCCGCACACACACAAGTGAGCGCCCGTCCGGCAGGAACGACGGCAGGAGGAACTCGAATCCCGGTTCGGAGGCCACGGTGCGCCGCTCGCCGGTGGTGGTGTCGATCAGCACGATCGTGTCGCGACGAATCGTCCTGCCCTGGTCGACGCCCCAGGCCAGCGCCACGGTTGAGCCGTCCGGTGACACGGCCAGGCCGTGGTCGAGGTTGGCGCGCCCGTCAGGCCGGGGAGTCAGGTCGCGAGGGCCGGGCTCGCCGTCGAGCCGGCCCTGATCTGGCCGTGGCGCTCCGGCGGTGAACACGCGGCTCTCGGCCGGGCCAAGGTCATGGTCCCAGTACCGCACCGGATAGTGCTCGTGCAGGATCGCGCTGACCTTGGCATCGGCGCGTGCCTTGCGGGCCTTCTCGTCGTCCTCGGCCGTGGTGGCCCCCGGCATCACCGACGAGCCGAACACCACGCGACCGGAGTCCACCGCGGTGACCACGGTCTCGATCCCGCCCGGACGGCTGGCCACCTGCCGGGCCTCACCGCCGTCGGCGGGCAGTATCCACAGCGTCGGTACGTCGGCCTTGTCCTTGGCCGACTCTGGGTCCGGCCGGGCCGAGGTGAACAGCAGTGCACCGTCGGGCAGGAACACCGGTTGCGACTCGCCCTGCGTCGAGCGGGTCAACCGACGGGCCGCGTTGTTTCCCGCCGGGTCGAGTTCCCACAGCGAGGTCACGTACTTCTTGGCATCCGACGACAGGGTTGCGACCGAGGTCACGAGCCTGGTGCCGTCCGGGGACACGGCGAGCCCGGACAGCCTCGGTAGTGCGACGTACTCGGACAGGTCATGAAACGGAGTGGAAGGCTGACCTGTTTGGTTGGTCAACTGCTGTTCCCCCTGCCTGTACCTGGATGGGCGGCATGTTGTCCGAGGGCCGCCCGGTGATCCGGCGTAGCGCCGGGTTCGGGCGCGAGAAACTTAGCCTAGCGAACGAGATGGGTGGACCGCCCCCAGGTCTGGCGCTACCGAGGTGGTCAGGCTGCCGACACGAACACGTGGGCGGCGACGGCCGGGTCGATTCGGGTGCTGTGCCCGCCCGCGACGGTCACCCGCACTCCGGTCCCGTCCTGTTCCACGGTCAGTTCCAGCCCGGGCTGGATTCGTGCCTCGCGCAGTACCCGCATCATGCCCGCGTCCGGTTGGATCTGTTCGCTGATCCGGCGCACCACGACCCGGCCGGCACCGGCGGTGGCGGCCGCGGCCTGGAGGGTGGTGAGGTCCACCAGTTCCTCGGGCGCGATGGTCGCACCCAGTTCGGCCATGCCGGGGATGGGGTTGCCGTGTGGACAGGACGTCGGGTTGTCCAGCAGCGAGACCAGGCGGCGCTCGACCGCCTCGGACATCACATGCTCCCAACGGCAGGCCTCGATGTGCACGTCCTCCCACTCCAGGCCGATGACCTGGACCAGCAGGCACTCGGCCAGCCGGTGCTTCCGCATGACCGAGATGGCCTGGCGGCGGCCCTCGGCGGTCAGTTCGAGGTGCCGGTCGCCCTCCACGGTGAGCAGTCCGTCACGTTCCATCCGTGACACGGTCTGACTGACCGTGGGGCCGCTCTGCTTCAGCCGCTCGGCGATGCGGGCACGCAGCGGGACGATGCCCTCCTCCTCCAGTTCGAACACTGTTCGGAGGTACATCTCGGTTGTGTCGATCAGGTCGCTGTGGTGGCTCACGTAAGAATCCTCCGGCGTCGAGAACCATGCTACGTCGCCCGAGCGCAACCGGGTGATTCTCGCGATTCTCGCGATCTGGCGCCGTGCACACCGAGGGTTGGGTACACCCCGGTCTCCCGGGTCCGGAGGTGGTCCTTGTCCGGGTCTGACGCGTCTGGTCTACCTGATGGGGAGGTCGACAAGGGTCATTTGCCGAATTTCGGGACGATCTTCTCCAGCATCTTCTTGGCGATCGTGTTGCCTCTGGCCTCGTCGTCAAAGAACAGGTTGCCGGCGATGATCACGCCGGCCGCGGTGGGATCTGACGATCGTGCGACCAGGATCTCCCGCTTGCCCTGATACGCCGGATGGCCCGCGATGCGGATCGTCTGGCCACCCGGGTCCCTGGCCGACTCCTCCTTCAGATTGAGGAAGTCGTACACGCTCACCACGACGCCGCCGTGCCCGGCGGTTTTGAAAACACAGCTCAGGTCGTCGGCCTCGATACTGGTCGTCACCGGTTCGCCGAAGAGCTTCCTCAGCTCCGCGGCGCTGAACAGTGGGCAGATCTTGCCTCCGCCGCTGCTGGTGGACGTGGGGCCGGCGGTCGGCCGAGGGGTACCGGACGACCCAGGAGTACCGGACGGCCCGGACGACCCGGTCGGCTCCGCGCCATGACTGGCGGCGGGGGTCGGTACGCCCGCAGCCAGTGAACCGTGCCCGGACACGGTGGCCGCACATCCGCCCAACGTGACGACCGCCATGAGCGCGGCGAGGCAGCACAGCGCTCGTGGAGCGGACATCTGGCACCCTCCTTGGGTCATGCCGGCCAGACCGTGGCGGACCTGCTGTGGCGGACTGCCGTGGCGGACCCACGGTCGCTGTCCTCCGGCGCGGCCGGACCGAGGCCGACGGCCACAGACTCAGGCGCCGCGGCCTCACAGCGTACGGCGTTTTGTCCGGCCGTACCGGACCCGGTGCCAGCGTCGCGGCACCGAGGAGGTGCGCGACGAGTAGCGTCGGTGCGTGGGTGACACGGTGGGCACGATGGGTGGTTCCCGGTGCGGGGCCACGGTCGCGGTGGTCTGGCATGACGGATTCCTGCGCTATGACCTGGGCGGGGAGCACCCGCTACACCCGGTGCGGCTCGCCCTGACCATGGACCTGGCAACCCGCCTGGGGGTACTCGACCGGCCCGTGGTAAGTCTGCGCCAACCCGAACCGGCCGGCGAGGGACTGCTCACCCTGGCGCACGACCAGGACTACCTCGACGCGGTGCGGCGGGCACCCGAGGAACCATTCGGGGTCGGCCACGGCCTGGGTACGTCGGACAACCCGATCTTCGACCACATGCACGAATCCTCTGCCCTGATCGTCGGCGGCAGCGTGCTCGGTGCCCAGAGTGTGTGGACCGGTGCCGCCGGACACGCGGTGAACATCGCCGGCGGTCTGCACCACGCCATGCGGTCGAGGGCCTCGGGGTTCTGTGTATACAACGATCCGGCTGTCGCGATCGGTTGGCTGCTCGACCAGGGCGCCCAGCGGGTCGCATACGTCGACGTCGACGTGCACCACGGCGACGGCGTGCAGGCGAGGTTCTACGACGACCCGAGGGTGCTCACTGTCAGCCTGCACCAGAGCCCGATGACACTGTTCCCCGGCACCGGTTTCCCCGAGGAGGTCGGGCACGGTGCGGCGGCCGGTACCTCGGTGAACGTCGCACTGCCGGCCGGCACCGACGACGCCGGTTGGCTGCGCGCCTTTCACGCCGTCGTACCGTCCCTGCTGCGCGCGTATGGTCCCGAGGTGCTGGTCACCCAGTGCGGCTGCGACACCCACCGGGAGGATCCACTGGCCGAACTGGCACTGACCGTGGACGGTCAACGCGCCTCCTACCTCGCCCTGCACGAACTCGCGCACGAACTGTGCGGCGGCCGGTGGTTGGCCCTGGGTGGGGGTGGATACGGGCTGGTGCGGTGTGTACCCAGGGCGTGGACCCACCTGCTCGCGGTGGCCACCGGAAACCCGCTCGACCCGGGTACACCGGTGCCGCACGAGTGGGCCGAGCAGGTTCGACGTCGGGGGCTTCGCACCCCGCCACCGGAATCGATGACCGACGGCGGCGCCGCGGACTGGAGCGCCTGGCAG
>DATCXL010000573.1:0-3154 GCA_036565825.1 Mycobacteriales bacterium | reverse complement strand
CTGCCAGTACAGCGCCGAGCTGCCCCAGCGCCGTGGGCAGCGAAACCGCCCGACCCAGCGCGGCGTCCAGCGCGCCGCCCAACACTGTCGGCAACAGCAGTGCACCCGCGGCGCCGAGCAGCGCGGCGCCGATGATCGCGGCGGACCAGCCCGGCGCCCTCCGGACGGCGTCGACGAGTAACCGGTCGGCGTGGGCATCGGCTGGCATGGTGGTGTCCTTCTCCCATCCCGTCGCGGCTCGGTGAGGGCGCTCGGTGTCGGCGTGCGATGCTGGTAGCTGCCGGGTGCGGAGGCGACGGTGACCGCCGCCTCCGCACCCTCCCCCCGACCTGGCCGCGGTTCACGGCCGGGCCGGATCTCACCTGCTCAGCCCGCAGCGACCATTCGGCCCTGCATGGTTGGTTCCAGGCCCTCGCCAGGGCGGAGCCCCGGCTCCGGGGTCCCGCCGCAGGGGGCATGGTGCTGTGTTGCCTTCCGTGGGAGGAGCTTCGCTCCACCCCACGCCCCCCTCAAACCCCCTGGCCCGCGGGGACGACCGGCAGACAGCCCGGAATCAACCGGCTACAGGATGGTGAGCAGGCAGGTCACGACACAGGTGATGATGTCGCAGTCGCCGTCACCGCCGTGGCCGCCGTGGCCGCCGAGCCCAACCGACTCGGTCTCGGGCAGCTCCTCCAGAACGGTGAGCTCCTCGGTGATCTCCAGCATGGAGATCCCCCCTTCCTCCTTGTGAGATGGCACCCATGGCACCTCGCCGTGGGCGTCCGCGGCCGTCGGCCGCAGTCTGTGCGGCGGTTCACGGGTTCTCCTCGGCGAGGAACCCGCACAGCCGCCGGATGAGGTGATCCCCGGCACCGGCCGAGGACACCGGGCTGTGCCCGGCGCCGGGGATCTCCAGATAGGTGAAGTCGGTGTGTTCGCGCCTGCCCAGCGCGAGCAGGTGGTCGCGCAGCACCCGCGACTGGGACACCGGGATGACCGGGTCGGCCGTCCCGTGTACCAGCAGCAACCGGGCCCGGATCCGTTCGGCCAGCAGCAACACGTCACCCGACCCGGGCCGATGCTCGGCCTGGTCGTTGGCCTGGTCAGGGTGTCGGGTCGGTGGTTGGTCGTGCCCGCCCAGCCGGTCGACCAGGGCGCGCACCCGTGGCCCGGCCTCGGCGTGTAGCCGGGGGCCGGACAGGAACGGCGCCACCACCGCGCACCCGGACCACAGGTCGGGTTCCGTGCCGGCCGCCAGCAGGGCCAGGAAGGCCCCGTAACTGGTGCCGAACAGCCCCAGCCGGCCCCCGCCGCGTTCGGACCGCACGCCCTTCGCCAGGCACCGGATGTCGGCCAGGTCCGGCCCACCCCAGCGTCCGTGGATCGCCCGCTGGTGGTCGTCGCCATAGCCGGCACTGCCGCGCTGGTTCGGTGCGACCACGGCAAGTCCGGACAGGGCCAGCGACTGGAGCACCGGTTCGAAACACAGTCGCCAGGCCGCATCCGGGCCGCCGTGCAACGCGACGACCGTCCGGCGAGCCCGTCGCCAGTTGCCGTACACCAGTGCCTCGATCGGGCCGGCCGGTCCGGAGAAGCGTTCCACCCGGGCGTCCAACCAACCCGCGTCGCCCTGGCCCTCGCGCTCGTTGTCGCCGGCCCGCATGGTGCCGGTCAGTCGGAAGGACCCCGGCCGGTCGGGGCACAGTTCGGCCAGTCCGGTTGGGCTGGCCGGGGCCGAGAACGGCACCCGCAGTGTCTGGTCGGGCCAGTCGGCCACGCCTCCCAGACAGCCGACCGGCACCGTCACCTCCGTCAGCCGCTCGTCTGCCGGGGTGAACACGGCCAGTCGGGATCGAATCGCGTCCTCCAGCCGTAGGGCCACCCGCAGGCCGGCCCGGTCCGTGGCCAGCGGCGACACCCGTGCCGGC
The DNA here is from genome assembly GCA_036565825.1 of Mycobacteriales bacterium. Lineage (GTDB taxonomy): Bacteria > Actinomycetota > Actinomycetes > Mycobacteriales > DASULA01 > DASULA01. The sequence goes on along the minus strand of DATCXL010000573.1, from coordinate 1,244 downwards.
GACAGTTTCGCCAGTGCCCGCGGTGTCCGAACCGCGGCTGGATCGTCCACGGTGGACCATCCGAGCCGGCCAACCAGATCCGGGCCGGTCAGGGCGGACAGCAGCAGACCGGAGGCGGGCGCGGCCAGCAGCACCCGGAACGGACCGTGCGTGGACTCGGGCAGTGGCAGCACCGTCCCGGCCCGCAGGTCGATGGTCACGGCCCGCACCCGCGCCCCCGTCGCCTGGTTGACCACCAGTCGGCGGCCGACGGTGTCCAACCAGCAACCGCCGGCCAGTACCCCGGGCAGACCGAGCACCGGCCGCGTGGCCAGGCCGGACTCGGTCACACACCAGACCTCGGCCAACCCGTCAGGCCGGGTGCTGACCGCCACCGCCAGGGCACCGCGCCCAGGGAAGGGCAGCAGTCGCAGTCCGGCGAGGTGGTACTCGCCGAGCACCTGCTCAGCCGTGCCCGGGCGCAACATCGACAACCGGTGCACCCCGGCCTGACAGCGCAGCAGTAACGCCCGCCCGTCGTCGAGCGGCAGCGGTTGGGTCGGTGCCGGGCCCGAGGTGACCGTGGGCAGCACCTGTCGGTGAGCCCGGGTTCGGACGGTCGACCAGGACTCGATCCGGATCGGTCCGTTGCCGGTTCGGGCCAGCCACACCACGTGGGCGCCGTGTGCGGAGAACCTGAAGCTGACCCGGACAGGCATCCGGGCTGGTACCCGACACGGCCCGGTGAGGCCGGTCGGTTCAGCCGGATCGGCCACAACGGACAGACCTGCGGTGCCGGCCAGGCTTGTCAGAGCCGGCGGGCTGGTCAGACTGGTTGGGCTGGTCAGACCGGTCAGGGTGGTCTGGTCCGTCAGGTGGTTGGTGTCGGTCATGCCGCTGCCCACCGGGGACCGGGATCGGCCATCCACAGTCGCTGCCCGCCGTACCGCAGCCGGAACAGGAACGCCACCGCACCGGCCAGTCCGGTGTTGTAGTCGGCCACCACCGTTCGGCCGGTCTCGTCGGGCACCACCAGCCTGCCGTCGACGACCGAGTGCCGGACGTACAGCAGGTCGGCCAGGTCCTCGGCCCAGTCGTGGTACCGCGGTTCGCCGAGCATTTCGGCGGCGTCCAGCAGAAACTCACCATCGCCGGCCAGGCCGTGGCAGGCCGAGGGCAGGCCGCGCCAGCGGGCCTGGTGCACCGCGTGCGCGGCGGCGCCGGCCAGTTCGCCGAACCGCGACTCGCCGGTATCCCGGTACAGC
>DATCXL010000557.1:0-9741 GCA_036565825.1 Mycobacteriales bacterium | reverse complement strand
CTCGTTCAGGCGTTCACTCCTACGAGCCGGGTGGTCGCGGTGGCCCGCATCAGAGCGGCAAAGGCTTCGCGCACGAGCGGTGGCGGCACATCGTGTTCTGGGTCGACCGACAGCGTCAGAACGCGGAGGGTGTCACCGTCGACTGTCATGTCGCAACGGCCGACCAGGCGGGTGCCGGCGAGCAGTGGCAACGCGTAGTAGCCGTACCTCCTCTTCGCCGCCGGCTTGTACGCCTCCAGCGCGTGGTCGAAGTCGAACAGCCGCCTGATCCGGCGTCGGTACCAGACCAGGTTGTCGAACGGCCCGACAAAACAGACGCGGGTTGCCGGCGGACCGTCCAACGTGGACAGCGCCTCCGGGTGCGCCCAGGTCTGCTGCCTCCAGTCCTTCACACGGACCGGCAGCAGCGGGGTGTCCCCGACGGTGGCCAGCACCTGGTCCTTCCCGATCCGCAGATAGTCGGCCAGGTCATCGGCGGTGGCAAGGCCCGGGCACGTCCGGCCCTGGTGAGCAGACGCACCAGGCAGGTGTGGTCGTCAACGTTCTGGTCCAGCAGGTGGTCGGGGATGACACGTTCTGGCAGGTCGAAGATCCGGTGCCACCCCTCGCGGCGCACGCAGGCGAGTTCGCCGCTCCAGACGAGGTACTCGATGGCGGTCTTGGTGGGACTCCAGTCCCAGCCGTTGCCGGCCCTGTCCTGGCCTCGGAGTTGCCGCATGGTCAGCGGCCCCTGTTCGGTGATCGCGGCGACCAGTCGGGCCCGCACCTCCGGCTCGGGTCGCCAGTCGATGTCAGCGGTCCGGGTGCGGCGCATCCGGAATCCCCACAGTGGCCAGTCGGCGATCGGGACCAGCGACGCGGCATGCGCCGGATACTCGAACGCCACCGCATGGTCCGGCCGCCCCCACAACGCCTCGTCCACCGCCGTGGTGGCGAGCCCGGTCACCCTGGTCGCCAGGGTCAACTCGTGTGCGCGTGCCACCGCGTTGATGGCGTCGAGTTGCACGACCGCCAGGCGTTCCAGGGCGGCGGCCACGTCACCGAAATCCGTGGTCAGGCCACAGGCGTCAATGGCGACCCGACGCGCCTCGTCCCGCGACAACACCTCCGCGCCCACACCCGCCAAACTCACCGCGCCACACTATCCGCGCCAGCGGGGCCAGTTATCGACTCCAACGAATGGGAACCAACCCGGGTCGATCCCCCGAGCCACCCGCGCCATGAGCCACAGATAGGTTGACCGGATTGGTTCGCGCTTGCTGGGGGGCATGGTGGAATTTCTGAGCGGTTCGGCTGTGTTGGACGCCGTCTGGGAACTGGCCCGGGAAGAACCGCGTGAGCCGTTACGGGTCGCCGTCGCCTACGTCGGACGCGACGCACCGACCACCCTTCCGCTCCGGGATGGTGACACCATCGTCATCAACGGCAGCGACATCGCCGTGGCGTCGGGTGCGACAGACCCACGGGCCGTGAAGGTCTGGCTCGAATCCGGGGCGCGTGTGGTCAACCACCCCCGGCTGCACGCCAAGGTGTTTGTCAGCGGGGACACCGCGATCATCGGATCGGCCAACGTTTCCAGACGGGCGCACAGCGACGCGGTCGCCGAGGCCGCCATCAGAACAACCGGACGTAGCATCGTTGGCCAGGCACGTGCGTTCATCGACGACCTGATCATGACCGTCGGTGAGGATATCGACCTCGACTGGGTCAGGGATGCCAAGCAGCGCTTTCCCGTTAAGCTGCCCAAGCCTCGATGGGAGGAGAAGCCACCGACCGACACCAAACGGTTCCGGCTCTTCCTGGGGTGGTGGTGTGCCCCCCACAAGGCAACCCAGGAGGAGCGGCGCATCTTCGACAAAGTCGTTGCCGAATGTGCTCGGGACTTCCGGCCACGCGCTCGATATGAGCCCGGCGTGGTGTACGAGACGATCTCCGAACAGACCCCACTGGACTTCTTCCGGCCCGGCGACATGATCGTCCGACTCCACGAGGACGAACCCACGCTCGTCGAAGTTCGCGCAATTCAGCGAGTACCGAGGAGTAAGTCTCTGCTTGTCATCCTCCGCTGCGACACCCGACTCGGGTCTTACCCCCACGCCGATCTGGAGCAGGCCCTGAAGGCGGTCGGTGGGAAACTGCCCCTCGACGAACCGCCCTACAACGGCCGTTGGTTGACACGACGCGCCGAACGCAAGGCCATCCTCGACCTGTGGAATCTCCCCGACCCCGGTCAGCCTCGTTCACGGAGGCACCTCACAGCGACTCCTGAGTAGGGCACAAAGGCGCGGCGGGTCATGCACCACCGGGGGCGGTGCAGCAGGGCTGTGCCCGCTTGGTCGCCGGGTAGACCCAGATCCACGCATTTGAACGTGTGTCGAATGCGTGGGTCAGACCCGCTCAGCCGACACGGCAGGGGTCGAAGACAACACGGACCGTGCCGGGGTGATCGGCCGCTTGGTTCGTGAATCGTCACGAAATGTCTGGCGTCCGCTCGCCTGACGCGGAGGGCATACCGTGGGGTCATGTGCCGAAGCATCAAGACACTGCGACCGCCGTTCGTGGCCGAGCCGGGTGAGGACGACATCAGGGCGGCTGCTCTCCAGTATGTCCGCAAGATCAGCGGCTTCCGGGCCCCGAGTCGGGCCAACGCCGAGGCGTTCGACCGCGCGGTCGAGGCCGTCGCGGCAGCGACCGCCGACCTGCTCGCGACCCTCCAGGTCCGGCCCGCGCCGGCCAACCACCAGACCGACCACCAGACCGACCGGCGGTCAGATCACGACGGGGACGCGGCGGAGGCCCGCTGAGCATGGATCATGCGTTCTGCGGCTGCATCTCCGGCGGCAGCGCGGACATGTCCATGTAGAAGACCTCCCACAGGTGCCCGTCGGGGTCCTGGAAGCTCCGCCCGTACATGAAGCCCTGGTCGTCGGTCTCGTTCGAGGGCCGCCCTCCCACGGAAAGGGCCCGGTCGACCAGTTCGTCGACCCGCTGCCTACTCTCGACCGCCAGCGCCAGGATCGCCTCGGTGCTCCTGTTGGCGTTGGCGACTTCCTTCTTGGTGAACGTCTTGAAGAACGGTTCGGTCAACAGCATCGCGTAGATGTTGTCGTCGATGACCAGACAGGCCGCCTTCTCGTCGGTGAAACGCTGGTCAAAAGACATGCCGAGCTTGGTGAAGAAGTCCATCGACCTGCTGAGGTCCTTCACCGGTAGGTTGACAAAGATCTCCATGGACATCGGTCCCCGTTCTGCTCGACACTTCCAACCGGAGTGGATCGGTGCGGCGCCCGCGACCTGCCAGAACATCCACATGCTCCGTCAGGACACGTTTGCCGGCAAATCAACGTGCCGCCCTGTGCTCACGCCAGGTCACCACACACCGATGCCGCGCACCGACGTAGGAGACCGGTCCCGGAGCACCTCGGGCGATTCCAGGAGGTTCATTTCATTCCCCTGGCCCAGGCACCGCCCCGGCATCGGTCCTGGACTACGTTGGGGCCCCGACGGTGCCCGGGCACCCGGATGTCCGGCTGCGCCGGAGTCGGGTCCCATGCCACACCAGTTGAGGTGTCCTGTCGTGTCGATACTGCTCTTCGACCTGTTCGGCGTCATCGCGCGACAGCAGTCCGAACACGGCCGCGCGAGGCTGGAGGCGGTCGCCCGCATGTCGGGGCCGGAGTTCTGGCACGCGTACTGGGAGGCGCGGCCGGCCTACGACCGGGGCGACAGATCCGACGGGGAGTACTGGCGGGCGGTTGGTGACGCCCTCGGTCAGGCCTTCACCGACCGGCAGACTGCCGAACTGGTCGCCGCCGACACGGCCAGTTGGAGCGGGGTCGACCAGGACATGGTCGGGTTCGTCAACGGACTGGCCGCCGACGGCAGACGCCTGGGTCTGCTGTCCAACGTCCCGGAGGTCCTGGCCGCCGACTACGAGCGGCGGCATCGGTGGCTGGACGTCTTCGCCGTGCGTGGCTTCTCCTGTCGAATCGGGTACGCCAAGCCGGAGGCCGACGCCTACACCTGGTGCTGCCGGGCGCTGGACGCACCGCCGGCCGAGGTGCTGTTCATCGACGACCGACGGGAGAACGTGGAGGCGGCGGTGGCAGCCGGCCTGCGGGGCCACCTGTTCACCTCGCTGCACACACTGCGTTCGGCCCTGGCCACCGACCGCCGCGGGTGACAGCGGTGCGAAAATGTCACGGTGATCACCTTTGCGGCAATCATCGGTGTGGCGGCAATCGCCCTGGGCATGGTGCTGACACCCGGGCCTAACATGATGTATCTGGTCTCACGCAGCCTCACCCAGGGCCGTCGCGCCGGGGTGGTCTCACTCGGTGGCGTGGCGGTGGGCTTTCTGGTCTACCTCAGTGCCGCAAACCTGGGCCTGTCACTGATCTTCCTGACGGTGCCGGAGTTGTACACGATCGTCAAACTTGTCGGAGCGGCCTACCTGGGATGGTTGGCGTGGAACGCGCTGCGCCCCGGGGGCACCTCACCGTTCCAGCCACAAAAACTCGAACCGCACTCGGCCCGGCGACTGTTCACCATGGGTCTGATGACCAACCTGCTCAATCCGAAGATCGCGGTCATGTACCTGTCGCTGATACCGCAGTTCGTCAATCCCGCCAGCGGTCACGTCGCCACCCAGGGATTCATCCTGGGCGGAATCCAGATCGTCATCAGCCTCGTGGTGAACCTGTGCATCGTCCTGCTCGCCGGCTCCATCGCGGTGTTCCTTACCCGCCGCCCGATCTGGCTGCGGGTCCAGCGCTACCTGATGGGCACCGTGCTCGGCGGACTCGCGATCGAACTGGCCGCCGACAGAACCCGCCCGGTATAGGCGGCCGCGTGGTTACTGGGATGTGTGGGCCGTCCACTGGGCGCCGTCCCACCACCGGAATCGGGCCGCCTGCCAGGGGTCGGGAAACCAACCGGGACCGCTGGACGCCGGTTGACCGGACTGGCTGTTCGGCGGGCAGATCCGCTGGGACGGCGTCGACCTGGCCGACATCGACCAGGAGTCGCTGTGGTCACGGGTGTCGGTTGTCACCCAGGACTACGCCCGCTGGCCGTTCACCGCCGCGGAGAACATCGCCCTGGGCGCCGAACAGGACGGACCCGACAGAATCCGCTCGGCCGCCAGCGACGCGGGCGCCGACGAGGTCATCTCCCGACTGCCGCACGGCTACGACACGCTGCTCGACCGCACCTTTGCCGCGGGGGTGGACCTGTCCGGCGGACAGTGGCAACGCATCGCGATCGCCCGCGGCTACCACCGGTCCGCGCCGCTGCTCATCTGCGACGAACCGACCGCCGCACTGGACGCCCGCGCCGAACACGCCCTCTACGCCCGGCTGCCTGAGTTGGCCACTGGCCGCACCGTCATCCTCATTACCCACAGACTGGCCAGCGTCCGGCATGCCGACCACATCTACGTGCTGGACGAGGGTCACGTCGAGGACCACGGCACCCACCACGAACTGCTCGCCCGCGCCGGCCGGTACGCCGACCTCTACGGCCTCCAGGCTGACGCCTACCGGGCCGGGTCGCCGGCCACAGACCCGGTCAGTCCGTGAACGCCCGCGGGCTCGGGCTCTCCGGCGACCCGGTCATGTCGCCGGCTGGGCGGTCCCACCGGGCGTCCGCGATTCGCCGCAGCCTGGGCACGGCCGAGAAGAGGATCCACAGGGTTGACGCGGCCATGCCGGCCGCACCGACGGCCGTCGCGCTCAGGGCACCCCAACGGGCGGCCACGATCCCACCCACCGCGGCCCCGAGCGGCAACCCTCCCCAGGACAGCAGCCGGTACGCGGCGTTGACCCGGCCGTGCAGTTCGTCGGGGACGGCGACCTGCCGAAGGGTCACGCCGTGCACGTTCGCGATGCCACTGCCCAGTCCCATCGCCACGAAGACCGCACACAGGACCGGCAGCAGCGCGTCCCCCAAACCGCCGGCGAAGGCGCAGGCGAGCGGCATGGTGTTGCCCAGGGCCACCGTCGCCAGTAACACCCTGCCGTAACCCCACCGCCCGGTGATCCGCGGGCCGAACCACGAGCCGACGAACGCACCGACACCGCTGGCGGTGAACACCAACCCGAGTTCTGCCGCGTTCATCCCGAGCCCGCGTACCGCGTAGAGCATCAGGCCCAGGACGAACATCTCGTTGAAGATGTTGTACGTGGAGGCCTCGCCGAGCAGGGGTCGGAGGTAGCGGTGCCGCAGCACCATCCGCAGGCCCTCGACGGTGTCGTGCCAGGAGAACCGGGCCGCCGGTGACGACAGCGCTCCGCCGTCATCGTCCAGCCTGATCCGCCGCAGGCTGAGTGCCGACACCAGGAAGGTCACCGCGTTCACCGCGACGGCGGCCGGCGCGGAGGTCGCCTCGATGAGCAGGCCACCCAGGCCCCGGCCACCGACCTCGTTGGCGGCCTGGGTGCCGGTGATCCTGCCGTTGGCGTCGACCAACTGCTCGGGGGCGACGATGCTCGGTAGCAGAGCGAAGTCGGACAGTTGGTAGAGCACGGTCAGCACGCCGGTGGCAAAGACCGCGACGTAGACCAACTCCATCCGCTCGACGCCGGCCCACACCGCCAGCGGGATGGTGCCCACGAGCAGGAACCGGCCGAGGTCGGCACCGACCATGAAGCTCAGCCGGTGGGCGCGGTGCCGGTCCACCAGCATGCCGATTGGCAGCGTGACCAGCAGGAACGGCAGGAACTGCGCGACCCGCAGCAGGCCGACCGCGGTGGCGCTGGCCGACAGCGTGATGATGGCGAGCAGGGGCAGCGCCAGTTCGGCGACCTCGGAGCCGAACGTGGACGCCGCCGAACCCGCCCACAGCCGCCGGAAGTTCGGGTTCGACCAGACCCGCCCGGGGACGCCGGACGGCCCGGGAGCGACCTCCTCGGGCATAACCTCTGTCATGCTCAAGGAGGTTACGCATAACCTGTCACAGCGACAAGATGGTTATAGTGGGCGACATGGTCGGGAGTGGTTCAGCGGCTCCGGGTCGCCTGGAGACCGTCAGGCGTCTGGTCAACACCCGAGACATCGAGGCCGGCACCGACGCCCTCGCCGGTCCCGAGGACCTGCGCGACCTACTGCACGAGGCCGCACTGCTCGCGCCTGATGCCGATGCCGACCACACCGACCTGGCACACGCCCTCGCACTGCGGGAAGGACTGCGGGCGGCACTCGCGGCCAACCAGTCCGGTCAGCCCGTCTCGGACGACGCCGTGGCGGTGCTGAACGAGGCGGCCGGCCGTGCCGGTATGTCGCTGTCATTCGGCACCGACGCCGGCTGGGCGGTCCAACCGCGGGCGGCCGGCGTGGACGGCGCGCTGGGCGGGCTACTGGTGATCGTCGTCGAAGCCATGACCGACGGAACGTGGTCGAGGTTGAAGGTCTGCCAGAACGACACCTGCCGGTGGGCGTACTACGACCACTCCCGTGGGCGTTCGGGCAGGTGGTGTTCGATGCAACTGTGCGGCAACCGCGCCAAGCAACGCGGCTGGCGCGAGCGGCAACCCGGGCCACCCGAGCGAACCGTCAACTCCTGAGCAACCAGGCCGGCTGGATATGGTCGAGTAACTGAGCGAAAGTACGCGGGTCGACCACACGGGTGCCCAGTTTCCGAGCCGTGACAGCCTTTACCGTGGTGGTGTTCGCCCCGTCGGTGACCAGTACGGCGGTGAGTCGGGACACCGCGCTGGTGACGCGCAGTCCGGCGGCCTTGGCCGCCGCTTCGAGGCGGAGCCGCTCGAGGTCGTCGCAGCCGGTGAACACCACGCGTTGACCGACCCGCAACGGCTCGCCGTGGTGCCAGCCCTCTGGCAGGGGCCTGCGTCCCATGCTCCGCTCCGCGAGTCGGTTCTGGTACGCCTCGTCGAGCACGCCCTTGATAACACCTGTGTCGGCACCCAGCGTCGTGGCCATGTCCAGCAACGCGGCCCGTTCGTCAAGGGTCACGGTGCCGTCCTCGACCGCCCTGTGCGCCATGGCCAGCAGAAAGGCCCGGTGCGCCGCCTCCACCTGCTCGCGAGTCAACGAATACAGGGACGTCACCTCGACGAGCGCCTGGACCTCGGCGTCGGTCAGGATTCCATCCTCGAGTACCTGGGAAAGCAGTTCAAGGTAGGTGGCGGCCTCCACTGGTGCGCCTTCGTCCGCGGCAGACCCGGACGGCAGACCGCGGACGAGTGTCGCCAGCGTCCCCGGTGCGGCGGGGACAGGTAGTCGGTCGGACTCCCCGCGGAGTACCGGAACCACCGGCGAACGCGACACCCTGGGCCAGACGACGCCAGCGGCCTGGGCCGGTAACCGCATGTGCTGACGGGTCGGAGCCCGGTTCGAGTTCGGATCGAGATAGGCCGCGAGGAGTCCGGCTGCGGCCCGTGCGTCGCCGAGTGCCGAGTGCGCCCCGCCGGGCAGGACCCCGACCGCCTCGCAGCAGTCGGGTAAACGTCGCCGGACGAGGTCTGGCAGGTAGATCCAGCTCGCCTCGAGAGTGCACAGGTACGGCGGGTCGGGCATTTCCCAGCCGGCCCGCGCGTACTCCGAGCGTAGGAAGCTCAGGTCGAAGACCGCGTTGTGGGCCACCAGCGCACGTCCGGCGAGCCGGACGTTGAGTTCTCCGACGATGTCGACGAAACGTGGCGCGCGGCGCACCTGGGCCGATGTGATGCCGTGGATGTGGGTCGCCCCCACCGGCCGCCCCGGGTTGACCAGGGTGCACCACTCGTCAAGCACTCGTCCGCACGAATCAGTCCGCACCACAGCTATCTCGACGATCCGGTCACGTCTGGGGGTGAAGCCGGTCGTCTCAACGTCGATAACCGCGAAACCCGTTTTGCCCGGTCGCAGGTCGCGGAGTAAGGGTGGAGTCACCGAGTTGCGACCCCCTTGCCCACCACACCGGAACCACGCAGATATCCCACCGTCTTCCCCCCGGACGACCGTATGTGACACCTCACCTGCCAGAAAGACAGGCAGGTCGCACACCCTATCGGGCAGTCGGCACCGCGTACGCCGATTCCGCTCTCATATCACGCTGAACGATGGCCCAGCCGCTCCGTTCCGGTCGCATACGCGGTGAGGTCAAGGCGAGAATCGCATGTCCTGTCCATTCCCCCTCAATGGGGGACCAGTGTCAGCCCTCGGATGTCCGAGGCGGATCGCTCCGCGTGTCGTACACACGGCCGACCGGCAGCCCGTTATGACGCGTCACTTCCTGGGCGCCGACGCACAGCCCGTTCGCGAAGCGTGCGGCGGTGTGGCGATGGTCAGCCAGTAGGAGTGCGACCGGCCAGGTCGTCGACCGCCTGCCGGGCGGACACGATCTCGGTGATGCGCAACGCGGTCTCGCCCGCGTATAGCGGTCCGCCGTGCACGGCGGCCTCCGGCATACCCGCCAGCGGCGGCGCGGGACTCAGCAGTGGAACCGACGCGCGCTGCACCCGGGCCAGCACCGTGGTGGCCCGGTCGGGGATCAGTCGGCCAAGTGCCCCGCTGCGGGCGTTGATCAGTGCCGGCACGGCACGCGGACGACCGTCGGGATGGCACCAGCGCCGGGTGGCCTCGTTGGGGACCACCCGGTGGCGGGCCGGCCAACCGAAGCCGAACAGGGTTGTCTCCACGGTTCGCTCGGACCGAAGCACCCGTTGCTGGTAGGCGGGGTGGGCCGCCGACTCGGTGGTCAGCACGAAACGGGTACCGGCCACCACCGCCGACGCGCCCGCG
>DATCXL010000547.1:0-3097 GCA_036565825.1 Mycobacteriales bacterium | reverse complement strand
CGAAGCCGACGAGGACATCGCCGCCGGAAGGACCCAGCGCTTCGACTCCGATGAGGAGTTCCTGGCTGCACTGCGTAACGTCTGATCGTCGTGCCGACCTACGAGTGGGCCGAGCTGTTTGCCCACGACCTGAAGCGGTTGACGGCTGTGCAGCGTGCGGCGTTCGAGGCCGCTGTCGGAGCGTTCGTTGCAGATCTGCGAGTTGGGCGGGGTTTCCGCAAGGGTCTGCGGGTCAAGAGGGTGCAGGGACACCCGCACGTCTTCGAGTTGACCTGGGCGCCGGACGGGCGGGCTACCTGGCAGTACGGAGACGAGCAGCGTGACGGCGAGGCGCACATCGTATGGAGGCGTGTCGGCACGCACAAGATCTTCGATCGACCGTAGCCGTATGCCATGTCAGGACCTCTCGGTGCGGACGTGTTCGACAGTTCGACACCCGAGGGTCCGGCGAGGGTGCCCGGCTATGCGCTGCGCCACGTCCGGTGCCCGTGCGATGTGCCCGGCGCAGGCAGATCCTCGGTAAGGGGCTGCCACGGTAGGGCTTCGGGATTGATCAGGCCGCACCGGACGGCGGCCCGCTGTATCGGGCAGTAGGTGGCGATCAACCCGCACCTGCACACGTGGGCGCCCGACCCTGCCTCGCGGTGGACGGGGTGCGCGGTCATCGCGGACTCGAAGAACAGAGCCAGGCGTGCCCGGTCCGGGTCTGACCGGTAGAACGACGCCCACCAACGTTCCCGGTCGGAGTCCGTCGCATTGCCTGTCACGGTTGCCTGCATCGCCTCTACTGTGGACCAGTTAATCATCACTGCCCTCCCGCGTTGCCTCGGGTTGCGGTTGCCCGTTCCACCCAGGCGTGCTGTGGCCTGTGGACATGGCCGGGACGTTAGCCGGGCACTGCGGGCCGAGGTAACACTCCCTGTGTGCTAACCCACAAGGGAACGTGACCGCGGCGTACCGTGGTCGTTGGGAACGGCAGGGCGAACAAGGGACGGCCGACCATGCCACCACACACCACACCGACCATGACCACGGGCGAACGCATCGCCGCATGGCGTGCATACCGAGGCATGACACAGGAGACTTGCGCCGGCCTGGTCGGCAAATCACTTTCATGGTGGAAAAAAATTGAATCCGGTGCGAGGCGGATCGAGAAGCTGTCCGACCTCATTGTCATTTCTCAACTGCTACGAGTACCCGAACTGTCCGACCTGACCGGGGTACTGGAATGGTCTCTGGCCCGCGACCAGATGCGACCCGTTCCCGTGCTACCCGGCATTCGTGCCGCGATCCTCCGCCGCGATCCGGAGCGCACGGGTACACCGATTCCCCTGACCGACCTGCGGCCGCGAATCCGCCACGCGCGGGAAACGTTCCACCTCCACCGGATGTTCGTGTCAGAGGTCGGCCGGCTACTGCCGGGTTTGATTCTCGACACAACCGCCGCCTACCGCGCAGCGGACGGACCAGACCGGCGCGCTCTCGCCGGAGCCCTGTCCGATGTCTACCTACTCACCTCGGAAACGTTGCGCGACGCGGGAGACTTTCCGCTTGCCCAAATGGCTGTGGACCGCTGCCATCTGTACGCCCGAGAGGCAGATGACCCACTGCGCGCTGCCTGGGCCACGTGGGATTCGTCCGGCGTACTCAAAGACATGGGGCTGCCCGAGGAAGGGCTGGGCCAGTGCCTGGAGGCCGTCGCCGAACTCGAACACCTCGCAGACCGGAACCCCACCGACGACGTCCTGTCCGTGCTGGGCGAGATCTACTGTCAGACGTCGCTCATGCATGCCCATTGCGCTGAAGAAGGATTGGCTCTGCGCATGATGGACCGAGGTGCCGAGGCGTACGCCCGAATCGGTGCCGGGTATCGGAACCCCATCTCGGCCTATGTCAGGGAAGGCGCCGACATCATCGCCGCACCCGTGTACACGGCGATGGGCAAGGCGCGACAGGCCATCCAGGCAGCGGACCGTCTGGACATCACCCAAACCCCGTCGCGGGCCGTGCAGTCAATCTGGATGGTCAACGTGGCCCGGGGGTACGCATACCGGCGCGAGGACGCCGGAACGTTGCACATGCTGCGCCGGGCGGAGCAGGCCAGTCCCGAGATCGTGGCACGTAGTGCCCACGCCCGGGAGATGGTCCGCGAGATGGTTCGCCGGGACCGAAAGACCGTCGCCCGAGACGTGCACGAGTTCGCACAGCGGGTCGGGTTGCTCTCCTAGCAGCATAAAAACGGAAGATGCCACCCAGTTCACAACCACGCCTGTCTCGTGGCAGAACTCGCCGAGACCGCCTGCCCTGGCCAAGAGAAACACAGGTAGGAGACCTACCAGCAGGCGGACTGTTTCGCCCGCTGAGTGGCCTCAGGTCACGGGTGCGGGGTCGGGCGGCGGCAGGCGGAGCACGGCGCGCATCGCGCGGAGTGTCCAGGACACGATGTCGGTGTCGCCGTGCAGGTGTCGCGCCGGGTTCATCCCGGAAGCCAGCGCGTTGAGGCTGAAGGCGACCTGTGCGGCGTCGGTGTCGGCGGGGAGGTCACCCGTCTCGACCGCGATGTCGATCTCGGCCATGAGCGTCCTGCGCCACAGGCCCATGGTGCGTGCGAGCTCGTCGTGCACGCGGCCCTCCCGGCTGTCGTACTCGTAGGAGACCTGCGCGATGAAGCAGCCGCCGGGATAGCCGGAGTTGTCGGTGTAGCGGGTCCACGCCTCGCAGATCCCCAGCAGTCGCGGCAGTCCCGGGGTCAGGTGCTCGGCCGGTTCCCAGACGCGTTCGCGGAAGATCCGGGTGGCCAGCGCGAGCGTGGCGAGCTGTAGTTCCTCCTTGCTCCCGAAGTGGCCGATGACCCCGGACTTGCTCATGCGCAACTCGGCGGCCAGGCGCCCGATGCTGACGCCGTCGAGGCCCTCGACCGAGGCGATGTCGGCCGCCGTTCGCAGGATGGCCGAACGGGTCTCCAGAGCCTCGTGGGCCGAACTACGACCGGGCATGAGCTGATCTTAGCGCACGTTCGTACGCTTTTGACATACGAACGGTCGTACGCTAAATTTCCCGCCGCGATGACATCCCTCGACTGTCCCGGGAGCCGTGC
>DATCXL010000535.1:0-2438 GCA_036565825.1 Mycobacteriales bacterium | reverse complement strand
CGGCTACCGGCTGAAGGCCTCCGCCCTGGTGCTGCGCGTCGGCGACGGGTCGACCGGTGCGCTCGACCCGGTGCGCAGAACATTCCGGGACGGGGCCGAGCCCCGGGTGAACCGGTTCTTCGTCCGGCTGTACCAGGACCTCGCCGACAGCCTGGCAGGTCTGGTGGCCCGCGAACACACCGCGCAGGTGGACCCCGACGAACGCCAGCGACGGGAGAGGGCGTTCCGGGAGGGCCAGTCCCTGCCGTTGCTCTACTGCTCGCCCACGATGGAACTGGGCGTGGACATCGCCAACCTCAGCGCGGTGGGTCTGCGCAACGTCCCGCCGACCCCGGCGAACTACGCGCAGCGAAGTGGCCGGGCCGGTCGGTCCGGCCAGCCGGCCCTGGTGGTCACCTACTGCGCCACCGGCAACAGCCACGACCAGTACTACTTCCGCCGCCAGGAACAGATGGTGGCCGGCGTGGTCGAACCGCCCCGGCTGGACCTGGCCAACGAGGACCTGGTCCGGTCCCACGTGCAGGCCATCTGGCTGGCCGAGACCGGCCAGGACCTGCGCGGCGCGGTGAACAGGCTGCTGGTGATCTCCGAGGCGCCCGACGGGGACGACGAACTACCGCTGGCGCCGGACGTGCGGGCCACGTTGGACGACCCCGGGGCCAGGCTGCGCGCGGTGCGCCGCGCCCGTGCGGTGCTGGGCGGCCTGATGGAGCGGTTCGCCGACCGGTCGGCCACGTCGTGGTGGTACGACGGATGGATCGAACACGTGGTGGACACCGCGCCGACCCGGTTCGAGGAAGCGATCGACCGCTGGCGGAACATGTACCGGACCGCGCGGGCCGAACGGGAGCGCCAGCACCGCGTGGTGGGGGACTTCTCGGCCACGCCGAAGGATCGGGAGCGGGCGACCGCCCGCCGGCACGTCGCGGAGAACCAGATCAAGCTGCTGTGTAACGAGGACTCCGACGCCTTCCGGTCGGATTTCTACTCCTACCGGTACTTCGCCTCCGAGGGTTTCCTGCCCGGCTACTCGTTCCCCCGGCTCCCGCTGGCCGCCTACATCCCCGGCCAGCGGACCTGGCGGGAGGGCGGCACCTACATCCAGCGCCCCCGGTTCCTGGCCGTCACCGAGTTCGGTCCGGGCGCGCTGATCTACCACGAGGGCGCCCGCTACCAGGTGCGGCAGGTGCAGTTGCCGATCTCCTCGGCCGGTCAGGCGATGGTGGAGACCACCGAGGCGCGCCGGTGTGGCGGCTGCGGCTACCACCACGACGCGGCGCCGGGCGTGGACGTGTGTGACCACTGTGGACACCGTCTCGGCGCGCCCCGGTACAACCTGATGCAGCTCCAGACGGTGTTCACCCAGCGCCGGGAGCGGATCTCCTCCGACGAGGAGGAGCGCCGCCGGGCCGGGTTCGAACGGGAGACGTCCTACCTGTTCACCACCCACGGCAGCCGCCCGGGGCGGCTGGACGCACAGGTTCTCGGCGCGGATGGCCAGCCGCTGGCCGACCTGACCTACGGCGACACCGCCACGGTGCGGGTGACGAACCTGGGTCAGCGCCGACGCAAGAACGCCGAGGATGTCGGCTACTGGATCGACACCCTGACCGGCCGGTGGCTCACCGCCAGGGAGAACCCCGAGGTCGCCCCGGCGGAGTCCGAACTGGATGACGCCGGCCGGGTGGAACGCAAGATGAAGGTCATCCCCTACGTGCAGGACCGCCGCAACATCCTGGTGCTGCGGGCCCGCCGGGAGCTGACCGACGGTCAGGCGACCAGCCTGCGCCACGCGCTGGAACGCGGCATCGAGGCCACCTTCCAGTTGGAGGACTCCGAACTGGACTCCGAACCGCTGCCCGACTCCGACGGGCGGGGCCGGATGCTGTTCGTCGAGTCGGCCGAGGGTGGGGCCGGGGTGCTGCGCCGGCTGCACGCCGAACCCGACGCGCTGGCCCGGGCCGCCCGCACCGCCCTGGAGATCACCCACTTCGACCCGGACACCGGGGCCGACCTACAGGACGGCCGGGGCGAGGAACGCTGCGAGCTGGCCTGTTACGACTGCCTGCTGTCCTACCGCAACCAGCACGACCACGCGGTGATCGACCGCCACCTGGTCCGCGACATCCTGCTCGAACTGGCCTGCGCGAGCACCCGGACGGCCGGCGCGGGCCGCACCCGCGTCGAGCAGGCCGGCGCCCTGACGCTGGCCTCGGACAGTTCGCTGGAACGCGAGTTCGTGCGGTGGCTGACCGACCACGACCACCGGCTTCCCGACCAGGCGCAGGTGTTGGTCCCCGAGGCCGGGGCCCGGCCGGACTTCGTCTACCTCCTGGTCGGCGGGTTGGTGGCGGTGTTCCTGGACGGCCCGGTGCACGACCACCAGGCGGTGGCCGAGCGGGACGCCGAGGCCACCGAGCGGTTGATGGACTGCGGCT
>DATCXL010000531.1:0-6408 GCA_036565825.1 Mycobacteriales bacterium | reverse complement strand
CGGCTACCTCCGGCCGCGGTGCCGGCGCACGCACTCACCCCAGGAACGGTCGTGGCAGGACGGCGGGTTGCCGGTCCAGTCCGCCGGGGCGAGGCGCTCACGGACGTTCGGTTGGTCGGGGCGGGCCTCGCCGCCGGGCTGAGCCGGTCCGGATCGGTGGCGGTGTCGGTGCGACTCGACGACCCCGCTGTCGCTGGGCTGCTGCGCCCCGGTGACCGTGTCGACGTGCTGGCCGCGCCGGGCACCGACAGTGCAGCACCCGCACCCGCACCGGCGCCGGCACCCGGACCGGTACCGGCCGCCCTGGGTCGCGTTGGCGAGACGGGCGGCACACCCGAGGTCACCTCCGGGTCCGCCGGGCAGGCCACCGTGATCGCCTCGGACGTGATGGTGCTCGCCGCTTCGCCGACCGATTCGGATCAGGCCGGTGGCGGACTGCTGGTGGTCGCGGTGCCCATGCCGGTGGCACGGCGGCTCGCCGGCGTATCTCCCGAGAACCGCCTGACCGTCGCTCTCCGCCCACCGTGACCGGCACACAGCCGTCGTGACACACCGCGAGCCGAGGCACAACCACGACCCCCGGCCGCGCGGTGTGTGCCGGCTCAGCCCATGTGGTGTGGCGGAAGTTCGCGCAGGATCCGTTCGTCGTCGGCGCTCGACCCGGCGGGCAGGTCACCCCAACCGATGTCACTCTCGTCGGCCGATATCGGCAACACCGGGCGGCGATCGACCGGGGCCGGTCGGTAGGTGTTCCGTCCAGACCGGGCCGGCAGGCCCGTCGACCGGTGGGCCGCCGGTTTCACCGGTCTGGCGGGTTCTGCCCGGTCAGCAGGTTTCACCCGGTCAGCAGGATCGGCCCGGTCAGCCGGGTGGACCACCGGATCGGCCTGCTCAGTCAAGGTCGCCGGCCTCGATCCGGGCCAACCTTCGTGAGCGCACCAACTCGTCCGCGGGCAGGCTTACATCGTCGGTCACCGGGCCCAGCGCGGCGAGGACTGCCACCAGGTCCCGCAGGGAGAGCACGCCGACCACCTGGCCGCCCTCGACCACGGGCAGATGACGCACCCAGCGCGACACCATGAGCCGTGCCGCCTCGTAGAGCGGCATGTCCGGGGGGACCGTCAGCACGTCGGAGGTCATGACCTCGCCGACCGTGCCGGCGTCGACATCTCCGCCCTGCGCCACTGTCCGGACCACGTCCCGTTCGGTAACGATGCCCAGGAGTTTGTCACCTTCCATGACGAGGAGCGACCCCGTCTGCTGCTCCCACATGCGGACAGCCGCCGCACGCAGGGCTCCGGTCTTGAGGTCACTGACCCTCACGGACGTCATCACGTCGGCTACCTGCACAACGCCCTCCTCGGTAGACATTCGAGCCTAACCGGCTCGGACGGTCCGATTGGACAGGACCGCCTGGCACCGGACCGTCCGGTGCGGCCGAAGGGGCGGCAGAGCCGGTGGCGTCCGCCGTGTTCGGCTTCGGCTGTGGTGTCCTGGCGATCGCGATAGGGTTGGATTCCGGCTGCCAGCGGCGGTTTCATCCCACCACGCCGGACTTCAGCCAGTTCACGACGACGACCTGCGCCGTCGACACCAACCTCCGGCGGAGGCGATGGGCCTGTGGTGACCGTACGCTACTGGGCTGCCGCGCGGGCCGCGGCTGGTCGGAACGAGGAGCCCGTGCAGGCCAGCGACCTGGGCGAGTTGCTCGGTAGGATCGTCGAACTGCACGACATCGGCAGGGTTCTGTCGGTGTGCAGCCTGCTGGTCGACGGTGCGCCGGTGCGCCGAGAGGACACCGGGCATGTGTTGACCGAAGGCGCGGTGGTCGACATTCTGCCGCCCTTCGCCGGCGGCTGAGCCCGACCCCGCCCACACGCCCATCCGAGCCGGGGCTCCGCCCCGCCGAGGGCCCGGCGAGGACATGAAACCGCAACCACCTAAGCGCAGTTGACCCACTCGTCGGTGCCGTCAGGAAAGACCTGGCGCTTCCACACCGGTAGTTTCGCCTTGACCACCTCCACCAGGCGCGCGCAGGCCTCGAAGGCCTCCTGTCGGTGTGCCGCACTCACCGCAGCGGCCAGAGCCACGTCACCGATATCAAGTCGACCCAACCGGTGGCTCACCGCCACCGCGTGCACCCGGGGGTCGGCGGCGATCTGCTCGGCCAACTCCTTGAGCACCTGTTCGGCGGTGGGATGACCGACGTACTCCAACTCGACCACCTGCCGACCATGGTCGTGGTCACGCACCACGCCGGTGAACACCACACAGGCGCCGGACTGGGAGCGCTCCACCGCACGAAGGTGTTCCTCGGATGACAGCGGCTGGTCGGTCACCGAGACCTGGACGCTCATGCCTGGCCACCACCGGTCGGCACGTGATCCCCGCCGCGTAGTTGGTCCAGCACGTGACCGAGGATCGGGCCGAGTACGGCAGCGCCGTCCCGGACGCCGCCCGGTGATCCGGGCAGATTGACCACCAGGGCGTGCCCGATGTTGCCGGCCAGCCCACGGGACAGCACCGATGTCGGCACCCGGTCACGGGAGGCGAGCCTGATCGCCTCGGCGATGCCGGGAATCTCCCTGTCCAGCAGCGGCCGGGTGGCCTCCGGCGTCACGTCGGTCGGAGTGACACCGGTACCGCCGGTGGTCACCACCACGTCGACCCCGGCCGCCAGCGCGGCCCGCAACGCCGCCTGGATCGCGGGCACGTCGTCAGGCACCACCACCGGCCCGTCGACCAGGCAACCCAGTTCGCCGAGCAGTCTGGCGAGCAGTTGCCCGGAGGTGTCCTCCCGCTCGCCACGCGCGCTGCGGTTCGACGCGGTGATCACCGCCGCCCGGGTCCCGGGCGGTAGACCGGTCATATCTTCTCCTCACGGGTCCAGGTTCCCGACCGGCCACCCGCCTTGTGTTCGACCCGGATGTCGGTGATCATCGCGGCCCGGTCCACGGCCTTGACCATGTCCACCAGGGTGAGTCCGGCCGCGGCGACGGCGGTGAGGGCCTCCATCTCGATACCGGTGCGGTCCGCGGTTCGGGTGGTGGCCTGGATGTGCACCCCGTCCTCGACGATGCGTAGGTCGACGGTGACGCTGTGCAGGGCGACCGGATGACACAGCGGCACCAGGTCCGGTGTGCGCTTCGCGCCCATGATCCCGGCAACACGCGCCACCGCCAGGGCGTCGCCCTTGGCCAGGCCGTTGTCCCGCAGCAGCGCGACCACCTTCGAGGTGGTGCGCAGCCGGCCCGTCGCGACGGCCTGGCGTACTGTCACGTCCTTACCGGAAACATCGACCATCCGGGCCGCCCCGGCCTGGTCGACGTGGGTCAGTTCCCCTGCCATGCCCCGAGCCTACGAGGTCGCGGGACCGCTTGGGGGCGGGTCGGGTCGGGTCGAAACCCACGACACCTGCCCGGTCCCGACTCAGCCCTGCGGCCAGCCGCCCTGCTGGCCCGGTTGACCAGACTGACCAGGCTGACCCTGCTGGCCGGGCTGCTGCGGGTAGCCGGGTTGCTGCGGGTAGCCGGGCGGCGGTCCGTACCCCTGCGGCGGCTGGCCCACCTGGGCGGCGGCCGCGCGAGCCTCCTCGGACACCGGCACCGCATATACCGCGGTTCCGTACGCGCACAGCTCCGTCCACACGTCACCCATCTCGGATGTGTCGAAACGCATCGCGACGATCGCGTTCGCTCCGCGCGCCTGCGCCTCGGCGATCATGCGCCCCATCACGTCGTTGCGGCTCTCGTACAACGCCTTGGTCAGGCCCTTGAGTTCACCGCCGACAAGCGACTTCAGCCCGGCGCCGAAGTTCGAGAAGGCGTTACGGGAACGGACGGTGAGGCCGAAGACCTCGCCGAAGACGTGTCTGACCTCATAGCCCGGTATGTCGTTGGTGGTGACGACGAGCATCTGTGCCCTCCTCGGGTGGCAACGCCACGGCCTCCCCCGGCGCGCGAACCAGCCTGCCATGTCCCGGTCGGTGCCGGGTGTCGACCTCGGGGACCCACGGCCGGCACCGGTGCGCGACACTTCCTGTCGTGGCCACGAACGCGTACGAGTGGATCTCCTTCACCACCGACTATGGCGACCAGGACGGATTCGCCGCCGCCTGCCGGGGAGTGATCGCCCGGATCGCCCCGGCGGCGCGGATGCTGGAGGTGACGCACGCGGTGCCTCCCCAGGACGTCCGGCGCGGTGCGGCGGTGCTCGCCCAGACCATCGCCTACCTCCCGCCCGCGGTGCACCTGGCTGTGGTCGACCCCGGGGTGGGCACCACCCGACGCGGGGTGGCCGTGCTGGCCGGCGAGTCGGTGCTGATCGGCCCGGACAACGGGCTGCTGGTGCCGGCTGCGGCCGTGTTGGGCGGCCCGCGGGCCGCCTACGAACTGGCCGACGAGGCATACCGGCTGCCGGTGGTGTCGCGGACCTTCCACGGCCGTGACGTGTTCGCTCCCGCCGCCGCGCACGTGGCAGCCGGGGTGTCACCCGGGCGGTTGGGGCCTCCGGTGGATCCGGCAACCCTCACCAGACTGTCGTTGCCGGTGACCAGGGTGGGTGCCGGAATGGTGGACACCGAGGTGCTGACCGTGGACCGGTTCGGCAACGTGCAGCTCGACGCCACCGCCGGAGACCTGGCTCGGGCGAACCTGGACAGCGGCTCGTCGCTGTCGGTCCATCTGGCCGAACGCACCGTGCCGGCGGTGCGCGGAGAGGTGTTCGAGGACGTGGCCTTCGGTGAGCTGGTCGTGCTCGTCGACTCTGCGGGCCGGGCCGCGGTCGCGGTCTGCAACGGATCAGCGGCCGGGCGACTGCGCCTGGGCGTGGGAGACCGCGTCCGCCTGGAGGCCCGCGGTTAGTGGTTCCGCTGGTGTTTTCACGCGAAAACCCCACGGGTAACCGGTTACTTTCTGGAGTTTTCACGTGAAAACTCCGGCATTCGGTGGCGTAAGCGTGGGTAGGCGTGATATCGGAACGAACGAATGCTGCCGCTTGTCGCTGTTTGTTGCCATGAAGCCGTGCAGAACGGTCACTCGCCTGCTGAGATCGTTCCGACGTGGTTAGGTCTGAGAACGAGCGGCGAGGAGGGGTTGGTGGGCGGCCCAGGTAATCGCGACAGGTCAGGCACGCCAGACAGCTCGGACACCATCGACGCCCTTGCGGCGCTGCGGCGTGCCGCTGACCAGGGCCGTACCGCGGTGCTGGTCACCGTCATCGCGGTGGACGGCCAGGCGCCGTCCCGCCCGGGCGCCAAACTGGTCGTCGTGGACGACACCGTGGCCGCCGGCACCCTGGGCTGCTCGGAGTTCGACACCGCGGGCGCCGACCTGGCAGGTGAGCTGGTCGCCGGCGGACAGATCACGGTCCGGCGTCGGGCCGTGTTCGGGCATGGCGAGGTTCGCGCACTGGAACTGTTCGCCGAGGCGTTCCCACCAGCGTCGACGGTGGTCGTGGTGGGCGACACCCCGGTGAGCCGTGCGGTGGCCGAACTGGCACGGTTCACCGGCTGGCAGGCCGTGCTGCTCGACGACGACCCTGCCACATGGCTGCGTGAACGACCGCTGAACCTGGGCGACGCGGTGGTGGTGTCCGACCACGACGCCCCCTACGTGGACGAGGTGTTGCGTACGGCGTTGGACGGGGCGGCCGGATTCGTCGGCATGCTGGGTAGTCGACGGCACGCCCCGGAGGTGGTCACCCGGCTGCGTCAGGCCGGCGTGCCGCAGACCAACCTGGCCCGGCTGCGTTCACCTGTGGGGTTGGACCTCGGCGGCCAAACCCCACGGGAGATCGCGCTGTCGATCATGGCCGAGATCGTGGCCACCAGCCACGGCCGCGACGGGGCCCGGATACGGGCCGCTCGCTGACCGCGCCTACTTCCATCCCACCACCGTGACCCGTCGACCAACCGACCGGTTGGCCGGTTGGCCGCACACCCGTTCATCCGGTCAGGTAGCGGATGGTGACATCCCCCGAACCGGTGCGCACGCTGATGGCTCGGTCCGCGTCCGGGTCCTGCACCACGGTCACGAGTTGGTCGCCAGAACCGGTGTCTACCCCCACCCGGTAGCGGTCACGGCCGGACACCGCGATGTCCACCTCACCGGAGCCTGTTCGGGCCGTCACCTCGCTGGGAGCTCGGGCGGACTCCAGCCTGATGTCACCCGAACCTGTCCTCAGCCGCACCTGCGTGGCCGCCGTTCCGGTCGCGGTCACCGATCCGGAGCCGGTACGGGCCGTCAGCACACCCTGCCCTCCGGTCGCCTCGATGTCTCCGGACGAGGTCGACAGTCGCAGGTCGGCGTCCACTCCGCGCACCGTCACGTCACCGGAGGACGTGTCCGCCCGCACCGAGACCGCGGCGGGCACCCAGACCGTGTAGTCCACCGAACAGTGCACCCGTAG
>DATCXL010000485.1:0-2007 GCA_036565825.1 Mycobacteriales bacterium | reverse complement strand
GGCAGCGGCAGGTCCGGGTGTGCCTCCAGGAACCTGGCCAGTTCGGTCAGGCCGGACACCAACGCAGCCCGCTGCCCAGGGCGGTGGGTCGCCATCACACCACCTTCCGGGTCGAATCCGTTCCGGTCATCGGCCCACACCGGGCGGGTTGTCGTCCTCCCACCGGCACCGGTCCCGCACCAACTCGTCCAGGACGTCCCGGTAGACCGGGCACGACTCGTCGGCTTCGGTGGACTTGTCAGACTCCTCGGGCTCGGGGAGACGGGACTCGTCGGACATGGGGAGTTCCACCACCCCAGCAGCCTCAACAGCCCGCGCGTAGTCGTCTCCGGCAAGCCATCCCATCTGAACCTCGTCAAACATCGTGATCACCTTCCGTCGGTTGAGGTGTGAGAGCCGCGTACAGAGATGAGATCGGCTCAGGCGCCGGGTCCGACAGATGACGCTGGTTAACTTCGGTTGCGTTAACCAGCACGGCTCGTTATGCCGCTCGAAGGCCTGACCAGCCGAACAGGGGAGCGGCCGTGGTGGCAGCGCGCACGAGACTCCAGGCGGCGCGACTGGAACGGAACTGGAAGCAGTCCCACGTTCTGGCCGAACTTAGGCGACTGGCGCAGTGTTACCGGATTCCGATCGCTGAGGGCGCGAGCCTCAAGACGATGCTGTCCCGATGGGAGAACGGGCACAGTGGTGTCGGCGCGGACTACCGGCGGCTGTTCTGCGGGATCTACGGCAAGGATGATGCTGAACTGGGGTTCACAGACCAGCAAGGCGTGTCCCCGAGTGACCTTGCTGAGGAGCTACGCCAGCGCTTGGCCACCGCAGCCTCGGTGAACCCAAGCCTGGTCCGACTGCTCGCCGCGCAGACCGACCAACTGCGAGTGATGGACCGCCAGTTCGGTGCGCTGCCTCTGCTCGACCAGATGCGTGCTCACGTAAGGCACGCGGAGGAACTCCTGGCACACGCGGTGCTGTCCACGCAACGTCAGCCACTGGCCAGTGTGCTGTCCGACGCTGCCGCGCTGGCCGGCTGGCAGGCCATCGACCGCGCCGCGCTCGGACAGGCGTGGCGCTGCCACGAGACCGCGAAGTCCGCTGCCCGAGAAGCCGAGTCACCAGTGCTGCTCGCGCATGCCGCCGCACAGCAGGCGTACATCCTGGCTGAACTTGGCCGGCCCTCACAGGCCGTGGCTTTCGCCCGGGAAACCCGCGTCGCTGCTCAGGGAACCGTGCCGGCGTTGGTCACAGCCTGGCTGTGGGCGGTCGAGGGTGAACTGGCGGCCGACATCGGGGACCGCAGGGACTGCCTCTCAGCGTTCGAGGCCGCCGACCGAGCATTGCCCAATGATCCCGTCGATCCAGAACTGCCATACGTGGTGCTGGATGCCGTCCATCTGGCACGGTGGCGCGGGAGCGCACTGGCGAGACTCCGCGACGCCGATGCGATCGACTACCTGTACGTGGCTCTTGATGCGATGGAATCCGGCTTCGCCCGAGCGCGCGCCGCGCTGCACACGGATCTGGCCTACGCCCATGCCGCTGTTGGCGACCACGGCCAGGCGAGAGTGCATCTCCGTCAGGCCGGCGACCTGGCCCACCGGATCGGATCAACGCGTCAGCGCCGGCGGGTCGAACAGCTAGCGCTGCCCGCCTGACTCGCCGAGCGCGAGCAGGTACAGCAGGCCGACGAGCGAGCCAGAGCCGGCCATCTCGCCCTGCGCCATCAGTTCTCGGATCCGGTCAAGTGGCAACCATTCGACCCGTGCTGCTTCCTCGTGGTCCGTGGGCTCGCCAACGTACTCCGCACCGCGCGAGAGGTACACCTCGTGCGGGGTATCGACCATGCCCGGCATGGGCTGGAACCCGGTGAGCAGCCGCATCGGACCGGTCGGACGCCAGCCCGTCTCCTCCAGCGTCTCCCGGGCGGCAGCGGCTGGCCCGTCCTCGCCCGCGTTGACGATGCCGCCGGGGAGTTCCCAACCAAACGAGTCGGTGACGAACCGGTGC
>DATCXL010000465.1:0-3530 GCA_036565825.1 Mycobacteriales bacterium | reverse complement strand
GCCGTGGCGGCCACCCTGGGCTTACTACTCGTGTGGTTGGCCTACGGCCTGCGTCGGCGCAAACGCAGGGCATGGCGAGCCGCAGTGGTGGTGACCGCGATCGTCGCGGTGTCGCACCTGGCCAAGGGGCTCGACTTCGAGGAGGCCGCGGTCTCGCTGGCGATCCTCGGTCTGCTGATCGCCTCCCGCCGCGAGTTCTACGCGCTCGGGGATCCGGTCACCCGGTGGATGGCCCTGCGGGTCTTCGTCCAGCTCGTGTTGGCGGGGATCGTGTTGGGCATCGTTCTGCTGCTGTTCAACCAGGACCGCCTCATCGGCAGTCCCTCGGTGTGGACCGAACTCGAACACGTACTGCTCGGACTGGTGGGTGTGCCCGGGCCGCTGAGGTTCGACTCCGACCGGTTCGCCGACACGGTGACCGGGACACTGCTCGGCTTCGGCGCGCTCACCGCGTTCGCCACCGCCTACCTCATCCTGCGGCCGTCCGAGCCGGCGCCGCTGCTCGGCACCGACGACGAGGCGCGGTTGCGCGGTCTGCTCGACGGGCACGGGCAGCGGGACTCGCTGGGCTACTTCGCGTTGCGCCGGGACAAGAGCGTCATCTGGTCACCCACCCACAAGGCCGCTGTCACCTACCGGGTGGTGGCCGGCGTTGCGCTGGCCAGCGGCGACCCGATCGGGGATCCGGAGGCCTGGCCGGGCGCGATCGAGGAGTTCATGGAACTGGCCCGGCTGCACGCCTGGGTGCCCGCGGTCATCGGATGCGGCGAACAGGGCGCCACCGTCTGGCGCCGGGAGGCGGACCTGGACGCTCTGGAACTGGGCGACGAGGCGATCCTGGACGTGGCCGGTTTCAGCCTGGAGGGGCGGCCGATGCGCGGGGTGCGGCAGGCCTGCGCCCGGGTGGAACGAGCCGGTTACACGGTGCGGGTGCGGCGCGCCCGCGACATCCCGCCCGAGGAGTTCGCCGAACTGCTGCGGGTCGCCGCGGCGTGGCGGGGCGCCGCGGTGGAACGTGGGTTCTCCATGGCGCTGAGCCGGCTCGGTGATCCGGCCGACGGCGACTGTGTGGTGACCACCGCCCACCACGACGGCGTGCTGCGTGGGCTGCTGCACTTCGTCCCGTGGGGGACCGACGGGCTGTCGCTGGACCTGATGCGACGGGACCGGTCGGCCGACAACGGCCTCAACGAGTTCATGATCGTCCGCTTGGTGGAGGCGTGCCGTGCGCTGGGGGTGGCCAGGGTCTCGCTGAACTTCGCGGTGTTCAGGTCCGCCCTGGAACGGGGTGAACGGATCGGCGCCGGCCCGGTGTTGCGGCTCTGGCGGGCGGTGCTGGTGTTCGCCTCCCGGTGGTGGCAGATCGAGACGCTGTACCGGTTCAACGTGAAGTTCCGTCCGACCTGGCAGCCGCGGTTCGTCTCCTTCCCGTCCACCCGTGACCTGCCGCGGATCGCGGTCGCGGCGTTGGAGGCCGAGGCGTTCCTGGTCCGCCCGCACACCCTCCGGCGGTTGCTGGCCCGTCCCTGACCCCGGTGGCGTGGCGTTCGGGTCAGACTTGACGGGGTAGAACCGTCTGGTCACGGAGGGGTGCCGCGTGGTCGGTGACGTCTCGGTCGTCTCCTGGGGTTTTCTCGCCGGGTTGGCCGTCGCCGCGTTGGGGTCGTGGGTGGTGTGGCGGGTGCTGCGCGGGCGGCGCGGGCGGCGGTACCGGTCGGCCGCGTACCTGGTGCTCGTGGTGGCGGTGCTGCTGTCCTCGGCGAGCGCGGCGACCGCGGTGAACCGGCACTTCTCCTACCTACCCAAGGTCCGCGACGTGGTCAGCGTGGTGGACGGTGGGCACGACTGGGCCCGGTACTCACAGGTGGCCGATGTCCCGCCGTATGTCGCGCTTGCCCACCATCCGGGCGGTGTGGTGGTGCGCTTGGACGTCGCCGACAGGGGCAGCGGATTCGGGCCGACCCGGGCTCTGGTCTACCTTCCGCCGCAGTACTTCTCCCAGCCGCACCGGCGGTTCGCCGTCACCTACCTGTTCCACGGCTCGCCCGGCGTGCCCAGCGACTGGTTCCACGGTGGTGCGGCGGCCACGGTCGGCCGGCACCTGGCCACCCACGGCGACCCGGTGATCCTGGTGTCGCCGCGGATGAGCGCCGGTTGGCTGGACGACCCCGAATGCGTGGACGGGATCAGGGAGAAGGTCGAGACACACTTCCTGCGGGACGTGATCCCGGCCGTGGACGGCACCCTGCGCACGGTCCCGGTCCGTGCCGCCCGGGCGGTCGCCGGGATGTCCGCCGGCGGGTACTGCGCGCTCAACCTTGGGCTGCGCAACCGGGACGTGGTCTCCACCATCGTGGACATGAGTGGTTTCACCCGGCCGACACACGACGGGGGCCTGGGCACGGTCTTCGGCACCGGGCCGGCCGCCGATGAGACGATCCGGGCCAACAGCCCCGCCGAGTACGCCCCGACGCTGCCCGGCGCACCCGCGGAACAGGTCTGGTTGGACTGTGGCCGCGACGACCGGCAGGTTCTCGACGAGATACGGTCGGTTGCCCCGGTGCTGCGGTCCGACGGCATCGACGCCCAGCTGGTCGTCCGGCCCGGTGGGCACACCTTCAACGTGTGGCGACCCGCGCTGGCCGAGTCGATGGCCTGGGCCGCGCCCCGACTGGTCGCGGCCGCCGCGCCCAACCCGCGATGACCGGCCACGGGTTGTGGTGGTTGGGCCGGCCGGGGACACGGTACGGAACGGCGGGGGTACTGCTTTGCCCCGGCGGCGGGCTTGCTTGTACCCTTGCGCCCAGCGGTGGCCTCGGTGAGGCCCCGGGAGGCTTCGCCTAGTCTGGTCTATGGCGCCGCACTGCTAATGCGGTTGGGGGCTTCAACCCCCTCCCGGGTTCAAATCCCGGAGCCTCCGCTGTCACGGCGGTGTGAGACACTGACGTGCGATGCGCTCGTAGCTCAACGGATAGAGCACTTGACTACGGATCAAGAGGTTGCAGGTTCGAATCCTGCCGAGCGCGCGTCTGGTTGAGACAGCAGCGAGGGCCGTCCCGTCGAGGGGCGGCCCTCACTGTCTCCCGTCCCCGGGATCGTTCGTGGTGATTTCTCCCTACCGTGTCACCGTCCGGCGCTCCGGTGCTCGCAGCGGTACCTCACGGCCGGTGGGCGACCGCTGTTCGCCGGACTACCTGAGCGCGAGCAGGCACAGAAGGCCGACCAGCGGCGGGGCCCGGCGATCTCACCCTCGGTGATCAGCTCGCACACCGTGTCGATCGGGACCCACTCACCGGGCGGCCTCGTCCAGGTCGGTCGGCTCGCCCACGTACCCGACGTCGTGCCCGACGTACACCCCTCGTGCGGGGTGTCACTCCCAGGGCTGGGCAGTCGCCGTGGGTTCCTCGTTCCAGCGTCGCGAGAGGACACTGACTGGCCTGCCGTGTGCGCGAGCGGCCGTGATCACGGCGGTGGCGAACTCGCGGCGGTGCCGGCCGCAGGCCAATGCGGGTCTGATGAAGTCCTCGTGG
>DATCXL010000412.1:0-6514 GCA_036565825.1 Mycobacteriales bacterium | reverse complement strand
TCCCCCCGACGAGGGGCGGGAACCCGACGGGGGTAGTTTGCAGCCATCCCTGCCGAACCGACCGCCCTGGAGCGCGTACGTGTACGACGGCGAGATTGACAGTGTCGTCATCAGTGAGAAGGAGATAGCTGAGAAGATCGCCGAACTGGCCGGCACCATCTCGGCCGACTACGAGGGCCGGGAGATCCTGCTCGTCGGAGTACTCAAGGGCGCCGTCATGTTCATGTCCGACCTCGCCAGGGTGCTGACCGTGCCGAGCCAGATGGAGTTCATGACCGTCTCGTCGTACGGCTCGGCAACGTCCTCGTCCGGGGTGGTCCGTACCCTCAAGGATCTCGATCGGGACATTTCCGGCAAGGATGTTCTGGTGGTCGAGGACATCATCGACTCCGGGCTGACCCTGTCCTGGCTGCTGCGGAACCTCTCCAGCCGGCACCCCGCCTCCCTGAACGTGGTGGCGCTGCTACGCAAACCCGACGCTGTGCAGGTGGAGGTACCGGTCAGGTACCTTGGGTTCGACATCCCCAACGAGTTCGTGGTCGGCTACGGCCTGGACTTCGCGCAGCGTTACCGGGATCTGCCGTACGTGGCACGGCTGCGGCCGGAGGTGTACAACCGCCCCGGGCCGTGATCCGCCAGGCGAACCCCAACATCATGGAACACCGCCACCCCGCGTCTCGTTGAGGTAACTGGGTCGTCACGGTCGCGCCTGCGGCACGCGTCCCCCCGGTGTACCGTCCCACTACGGGAAGTCGCCGGGCCATGATGAGGTCCGCGCGGCGGATACCCGCCGCGCCAGCGCCAGATCAGGAGGGACGAGGCCGCTGTCGGCTTCGCAGATACATGGATCGCAGACGACTCTTCCGTTCGCCGTGGTTCTGGATCATCGCGGCGATCCTGCTGGTGCTTGTCGTGCCTCAACTGTTCCGTGGCCACGACGGCTTCACCAAGGTTGACACGTCGAAGGCGCTCGCGCAGATCGACGCTGGCAACTACACCAAGGTGAAGATCAACGACAAGGAACAGACCCTCGACATCACCCTGAAGAACACGGTCGACGGTGACAAGAAGCTCACCGCCTCCTATCCAGACCGTGCCTCGGGCGACATCTTCAACACGCTGCGTGAGAAGGCCACGGCCGGTGGCGACCACACCTTCGACACCAACGTCAGCCAGCAGAACGCGCTGGTTCAGATCCTGCTCAGCCTGCTGCCGATCGCGATCGTGGTGTTCCTGCTGTTCCTGCTGATGAACCAGATGCAGGGCGGCGGCAGCCGGGTCATGAACTTCGGCAAGTCAAAGGCGAAGCTGGTCAGCAAGGACACGCCCAAGACGACCTTCGCCGACGTGGCCGGGGCCGACGAGGCCATCGAGGAGCTCCACGAGATCAAGGAGTTCCTGGAGAACCCGGCCAAGTTCCAGGCCATCGGCGCGAAGATCCCCAAGGGCGTGCTGCTCTACGGGCCTCCGGGCACCGGTAAGACGCTGCTGGCCCGTGCGGTCGCCGGCGAGGCCGGTGTGCCGTTCTACTCGATCTCCGGTTCGGACTTCGTCGAGATGTTCGTCGGCGTCGGCGCCAGCCGGGTGCGTGACCTGTTCGAACAGGCCAAGGCCAACGCGCCGGCCATCGTCTTCGTCGACGAGATCGACGCGGTCGGTCGGCACCGTGGCGCCGGTCTGGGCGGCGGTCACGACGAACGCGAGCAGACCCTCAACCAGTTGCTGGTTGAGATGGACGGGTTCGACACCAAGGGCGGCGTCATCCTCATCGCGGCCACCAACCGGCCGGACATCCTCGACCCCGCGCTGCTGCGGCCCGGTCGGTTCGACCGTCAGATCGCGGTGGACCGCCCGGACATGGAGGGCCGTAAGGCCATCCTCGCGGTGCATGCCAAGGGCAAGCCGTTGGCGCCGGGCGTCGACCTGTCCGTGGTCGCCCGCCGCACCCCTGGCTTCACCGGCGCCGACCTGGCCAACGTGATCAACGAGGCGGCGCTGCTCACCGCCCGGGGCAACGGCCGGTTCATCACCGGCGAGTCGTTGGAAGAGGCCATCGACCGGGTTATCGCCGGCCCGGAACGCAAGACCCGGGTGATGAGCGAGAAGGAGAAGAAGGTCACCGCCTACCACGAGGGCGGACACGCGCTGACCGCCTGGGCGCTGCCCAATCTCGACCCGCTGCACAAGGTGACGATCCTGTCCCGTGGCAGGTCGCTCGGCCACACCCTGGTGTTGCCCGCCGAGGACCGCTACAGCCTCACCCGTTCGGAGATGATCGACCAACTCGTCTACGCGCTGGGTGGGCGGGCCGCCGAGGAGTTGGTGTTCCACGAGCCGACCACCGGTGCCAGCAACGACATCGAGAAGGCCACCGGGTTGGCGCGGTCGATGGTCACCGAGTACGGGATGAGCGCCAAGCTCGGCGCTGTCAAGTACGGCAGCAACGACTCGGAACCGTTCCTCGGCCGGGACATGGGTCACCAGCGGGACTACTCGGAGGACATCGCCGCGGACATCGACTCGGAGGTGCGCTCCTTCATCGAGGCCGCGCACGACGAGGCCTGGGAGATTCTGGTCGAACACCGTGACGTGCTCGACAACCTGGTGTTGGAACTGATGGAGAAGGAGACCCTGGGTAAGGATGATCTGGCTCGTATCTTCGCTCCGGTACACAAGCGTCCGCCGCACAACGCCTACACCGGCTTTGGCAAGCGCCGTCCTTCGGACAAGCCTCCGGTGATGACACCCGCGGAGGTACATGTCGCCTCTGGGCAGCCCCCGTCCTACGGGAGCACCTACCCGGGCCAGACGTTCGATGCCGGGCAGTCCAACGGCGCCACCGATGCCGCCGGAGCCGGGACCACCCAGCCCGGTGGTCGACCGGATCCGGCCGGCCAGCCGGGGCATCCCGAGGCCGGGCCGGTCCCGAACCGCTCGAACCCGACTCCTCGGCCCTCGCCGTATCCGCGGCACGGGCAGCACGGGCCGTCCGGGACCTCCCGGTGACCGGGCGGTTCGACGCGCCCAGGATCGAGGCGGCGGTTCGTGAACTGCTGCTCGGGATCGGCGAGGATCCTGATCGGCAGGGTCTCAAGAACACCCCCGAGAGGGTCGCCCGCGCCTTCGCCGAGCAGTTCGCCGGCCTGTACATCGACCCGACCGACGTGCTGGAGACCGTCTTCGACGAGGGCCACGAAGAGATGGTGATCGTCAAGGACATCGAGCTGTACTCGACCTGCGAACACCATCTGGTCCCGTTCCACGGCGTGGCACACGTCGGATACGTGCCCAACGAGGATGGGCAGGTCACCGGCCTGTCCAAGCTGGCCCGGGTGGTCGACATGTATGCCCGGCGGCCGCAGGTACAGGAACGGCTGACCAGCCAGGTCGCGGACGCCCTGGTGCGCAGGTTGCGGCCCAGGGGTGTCATCGTGGTGATCGAGGCGGAGCACCTGTGCATGTCCATGCGTGGGGTGCGAAAGCCCGGCTCGAAGACGGTGACCTCGGCGGTGCGCGGCATGCTGGAAAGCTGCCCGTCGACCCGCGCCGAGGCGATGAGCCTGATCCTCGGCAGGTGAGCCGCCAACGTACAGCCGGAACCGGCCTGCCCATGCCGGGCCGCTGTGCGGTGGTCGGTGTGCTCAACATCACCCCCGACTCGTTCTCTGACGGTGGCCGCTACGCCGACCTGGACGCGGCGCTCGCGCATGGGCTCCAGATGTGGAGTGACGGCGCCGACCTGGTCGACGTCGGCGGTGAGTCCACCCGGCCCGGAGCGGGCCGGGTGTCCGCCGCCGAGGAGATCGCCCGGGTGTTGCCGGCGATCAGAGAGCTGGCCTCGGCCGGCGTCCGACTGTCCATCGACACCACCCGCGCCGCGGTGGCCGAGGCCGCCCTCGCCGCCGGTGCCGCGGTGGTGAACGACGTGAGCGGCGGGCTGGCAGACCCGACCATGGGTCGGGTGGTTGCCGACGCCGGCGTGCCGTGGATCCTGATGCACTGGCGGGGACACAGCCGGGACATGCAGAGACTGGCCACCTACGACGACGTGGTCACCGACGTGGTGTCCGAACTGTCCCAACGAATCGACGCGGCGCTGGCCGTCGGGGTCGCCGCGGACCGGTTGGCCATCGACCCCGGCCTGGGTTTCGCCAAGACCGCCGCGCACAACTGGGCGTTGCTGGACCGGTTGGACGCGCTACTCGGCCTGGGCCTCCCGGTGTTGGTCGCCACCTCGCGCAAGTCGTTCCTCGGGTCGCTGCTGGCCGGGCCGGACGGCACGCCCAGACCGGTGGACGGACGGGAGGATGCCACCGTGGCGACCACCGCGCTTGTCGCGCTCGCCGGCGTGTGGGGTGTCCGGGTGCACCGGGTACGGGAGAACCTTGACGCGGTACGGGTGGTGGCCGCGCTGCGCGCGGCCCGGGTGCAGCACTGCGGGGAGGTACGGACGTGACGGACCAGATCGCGTTGAGTGGCCTGCGGGTGTTCGGCCGGCACGGCGTCCTGGAACATGAGCGCCGAGACGGCCAGCACTTCGTCATCGACGTGGTGATCACCGTGGACACCAGGCCGGCAGCGGCCAGCGACGAGGTCGGTGACACGGTCCACTACGGCATGCTGGCAGGCGAACTGGCCGCGGTGGTGGCCGGACCGCCGGTGAACCTGATCGAGACCCTGGCCGAACGGTTGGTCGACGTCTGCCTGCGGCACGAGTTGGTGACCACGGCACAGGTCACCGTGCACAAGCCGCACGCGCCGATTCCGCTGGAGTTCTCCGACGTTGCGGTGACCATCACCCGGAGCCGGCCATGACCAGGGCGGTGCTTTCCATCGGGTCGAACCTGGGCGACCGGCTGGGCCACCTACGTTCGGCTGTACGTGGGCTGGCCGGGGTGTTGGTGTCCGCCTCGCCGGTCTACGAGACCGAGCCGTGGGGCGTGGTCGACCAACCCGACTTCCTCAACGCGGTGTTGGTGGTCAGTGCCGAGGGCGTCGAGCCACGCGGTTGGCTGGCGAGGGCACAGGAGTTGGAGAACGCCGCCGGGCGGGTCCGGACCCTGCACTGGGGCCCGCGCACACTCGACGTGGACGTGGTCACCGTGGACGACGTGCGGATGGACACCCCGGACCTGGTGCTGCCGCACCCCGGGGCGCACGAGCGGGCCACCGTGCTGGTGCCGTGGAGCGACATCGAGCCGGACGCGCAGTTGCCCGGGCACGGCAGGGTCGGGGACCTGGCCGCGCGGGTCAGCCGGCAGGGCGTACGCCGCCGGGACGACCTGGTGTTGCTGGACTCACCGAGGTGACCGCCACCCGGGTCCGCGACCTGGTCGCCGTCGCGGTGGTGGCCGGGTTGTTGTCCTGGATCGTGGTGCGCCGCTGGTACGGGGTGTTTCCGGAGTTCCGGTGGTTCGTCCCGCTGTCGTTGGCCGTTCTGGCGGTGGTGGAGGCGATCGCAGGCACCCATCTGAGGGCCCGGATCCGACGGCGCCCCGGGACCCGACCGGTCGATCCACTGGTCGCCGCGCGACTGCTCGCCCTGGCCAAGGCCAGTTCGCTGGTGGGCGCGGGCATGACCGGGGTGTGGGCCGGGTTGCTGATCTACGTCGGGTCCAGGCTGGACTTCCTCGCCGCGGCCACCGGCGACACGATCACCTCCGCGGTGGGCGTGGTGTCCTCGGCCGGTCTGGCCGCCGCGGCACTGTGGCTGGAGTACTGCTGCCGCACTCCCAAGCCCCCCGACGAGGACCGCGACCACCGGGGAGACGACCAGCGTCGCCGTTGATCCGCCGCGCCGGGGGTCAGACGGTGCCGGCGGTTTCCGGGTCGGCGTCCTCCACCGACCGGCGCAGCGCGGTGTGCAGTGACTCGGGGGTGAGTACGCCCAGGAACCGGGCGCCGTCCAGCACGGCCACCCAACCCGCATCCTCCTGCAACATCACCGAGAACGCCCGCTTGAGCGTGTCGGTGACCGCAACCCAGGCATTCATCCGGCGACAGCGGTCGATCACCACACCCTCACCACCCTCCGCGCGTTCCCTGGAGATCCAGCCACACAACCCGCCCTGATCGTCGAGCACCAACGCCCACCGGGCGCCGGCCAGGGCAAGGCTGGTGCGCACGTCGGACAACCGGTCGGTGGGACGTACCACCGGCGGGTGCTCCAGATCCTCCATCATGATCGGCGTCACGCCCAGCCGCTTGAGGCCCCGATCCGCCCCGACGAAGTCGGCGACGAATCCGGACGCCGGCGTGCCCAGCAGGGTGGCCGGGTCGGCGTACTGCTCCAGGTGGGCGCCCTGGGACAGCACCGCGATCCGGTCCCCGAGCCGCACCGCCTCCTCGATGTCGTGGGTGACGAACACCACGGTCTTCCCCACCTCGCCCTGCAGTCGCAGGAACTCACCCTGCAACCGGTCCCGGCCGATCGGGTCGATGGCGCTGAACGGTTCGTCCATCAGCAGCACCACCGGGTCGGCGGCCAGCGCCCGGGCCACGCCGACCCGCTGCT
>DATCXL010000399.1:0-2149 GCA_036565825.1 Mycobacteriales bacterium | reverse complement strand
AGCCGGAATCCCTCCATCGTGGCGCTCATCGAGAAGCCCTTGGCGCCGGTGACCACCTTCATCGGCGTCCGGATGAGCCGGGTCAGCACCGCCCCGACGAAGAGGGAGATCGCCGCGCCGAGGAACGGGAGGGACTGGGCGACCCCGAACAGCGACCCGCCGACAGGCGGCCCCACCATGGTGGCGCCGAAGAATCTGATCTGGTTCTGCGCGGTCGCCTGCTTGACCTGGTCGGGCCGGACGAGCCGCTTCACCACCGCCAGCCCGGTCGGGTTCGAGACGCCGAGGCAGGCCGCCGACGCGATCGAGATGGCGAAGATCACCGGCAGGTTTGCGTGACCGGGAGCGATCAGCACGGCGAACAGGCCCAGCAGGATCGCCCGGATCAGGTCGCAACTCATCAGCAGGAACCGGCGACCGATCCGGTCGGCCAGGACGCCTCCGGGGATCGCCATGACGCTGGCCGTGAACAGTTGGGCCGACCCGACGGCACCGGCATAGAAGGCCGATCCCGTGGTGGCCAGGATCAGCAACGGGTAGGCGACCTCGGCCGACTCCTTTCCGAGGGCAGCGAAGGCCTCGCTCGTCCATAACGCCTGGAAGTTCCAGTTGCGCCGCAACGAGGCGCTCGGCTGCGGGACGTCGTCGTCCAACACGGCGTTCGCCGTCGACTCCTCGCTGGGAGACACCAACGGTTCAGTCCTTCCTGTCGAGATCATCGGGGAGCGCCTCGCGCAGGCTGAGGGCCAGGCCCTGCACGTGCGGCGGCGCGAGCATGGTCCAGTGGTCGCCGTCCGCCGGGAGGACGCGGACGCCGCCGCCGTACAGACCGGACAGTCGGGTGGGCAGACGGGTGGCCGCGCGCCGGCTCAGCCCAGCCTTGAAGACCACGGCCGGGCAGTCGGCCGGCCCCGGCCGATACCTCGCGAGCACGCGGGACTTGGCCAGCAGCAGTCGACGCAGGCCGGGATCCTGCCGACTTCGGCGGCCGGTTTGTCCGATGTGGAGGATGATGCCGGCCTGCGGCCAGAGATTCCCGGCCAGGAATCCGGGATCCAGCCCAACAGGGCGGCCAGGTCGACCGGGGACGAAGGCGTCGAGGCAGACGAGCGCGTCCACCTGTTCGCCGCCGTCGGTGAGCCGGCGGGCCATCTCGTGGGCGAGTACCGCACCGAACGACCAGCCGCCGATCGTGTACGGCCCCGACGGTTGCCTCCGCCTTACCGCGGCCACATGGTGGGCCGCGCTGTCCTCGATCGCCAGGCTTCCGGCCGCGGCGTCGGCCGGCTCCAGACCGACCACCGGCCGCACACCGTCGAACTCGGCGGCCAACGCCCGATAGCTCAGCACGTTCCCAGCCGCGTCAGCGGCCAGGAACAGTGGCCGACCCGGCCCGCCCTCGTTGAGGGCGACGACGCGAATCTTTGGGCGTGCGTGCGCCGACCGCTCCTGCTCGGCCAGGCGGACGAGGCCGCCGAAGGTGCCGTCGCGGGAGAACTCGGTGACCGACACGGCGAATCCGGTCCGCTCCTCGATCCGGCTCAGCAGGTTCACCGCGGTCAGGGACTCTCCGCCGAGGGCGAAGAAGTCGTCGTCCGCGGACGCCGAGGGCACGCCGAGCGCCGCGCGCCAGCACCGCTCCAACACGCGGCGGACCGAGTCCGGGTCGCCCGCGCCGTTCTCCCGGACGCGGACCGGTGGGTCCGGTTTCGGCCGACGGGTGGGCGGGGCTTGATCGCCTTCCGGGTCCCGGCCGGCGAACGGGTACCCCGGCAGGGAGCAGCGGACGGCACCACCGTCGTCGATCGCGTCGAGCGCGTGGTCGACGCCGCGTTCCCACAGGGTTGCCAGCGCCCGCAGCAGGCCGAGCTCCTCGTCCCCTGCCCGTCCCAGCATGGGCACGGTGGTGTGGCCGGAGTCCCAGCCGGTGCTGCGCCGCAGCGCCGCGATCATGAACATGCCCGGCCCGAGCTCCACGAACGTGTCGCAGCCCGAGTTGAGCAGGGTGCTCATCGAGGCATCGAGCAGCACCGACTGGCGTAGGTGCTGGGCCCAGTAGTCCGGCGTGCGTACCATGTCCGGGTCCGCGTAGTCCCCGGTGGAGTTGGAGATCAGGCGCCCACCGGGGCGCCGGCTCGGCACCGCTGCC
>DATCXL010000395.1:0-12474 GCA_036565825.1 Mycobacteriales bacterium | reverse complement strand
CTCGGCGGGCACGTGTGCCACCGCCGGGACAGAGAACTCTCGCACGGACCTCTCCTCGTCACCGGACTGACCTGACCCCAACCTAGACGGTTGGTTCCATGCTGTCTGCCGGTCGTCCCCGCGGGCCAGCGGGTTTGTGTGTGGCGGCGGGGTGGAGCAATGCGGGACCCCGGAGCCGGGGCCGGGGCGGGGTCCACCGGGCGCCGTACCGAGGTGGCGGGAAGGCTGGCATCCTGTGGTTCAGAGTTGTCCGCGCCGGACCGGAGACACCGCCGTATGCCGCAGGTTGACCTGATCGAGGAATCCTTCGTCGTGGCAGCGGCGGACCGGGTGGCAGCGGTGTTGCGCGACCCTACCCGATGGGCCCGTTGGTGGCCCGACCTGTCGCTTTCGGTCTTCCAGGACCGCGCTGAGCAGGGCATTCGCTGGACCGTGTCGGGCGCCCTGGTCGGCAGCATGGAGGTGTGGCTGGAACCGCACGCCGACGGGGTGATCGTGCACCACTATGTCCGTGCCGACCTGGCCGGCGGACGGGTACCGCCGGTGCGGGTGGTGACCCGGGAGGCCCGCCGCCGGGCGATGCATGCCAAACGGTTGTTCTGGGCGTTGAAGGATGAACTCGAGGGCGCGCGTCGCCCTGGTGAGGGGACCTCGTGAACACGCTGCTGTCCGCGCTGCGCGCGCTGCGCCGTGGTCAGACCGATCCGGTCGAGCTGACCGAGGAGGCACTGCGACGGGCACAGGAGTGCCGCTCGCACAACGCGGTCGCGACTCTCACCGCCCAGGCGGCCCGTGCGCGGGCGTGGGAACTGCACGCCGCGGCCGAGCCGATCGGCCCTCTGCACGGGATGCCGATCACTGTCAAGGACCTGTTCGCGGTGCGGGGGACGGCCATGCGGGCCGGCACCCGCGCACCGATGCCCGCGGCACTGGCCGGTACCGACACCGAGGCGCTGGCCGTGACCCGGATGCGCGCCGCCGGCGCGGTGGTGCTCGGCACCACCAACATGGTGGAGATCGCCATGGGCATCACCGGGGACAACCCGGTTACCGGCGACGTGGGCAACGCCCACGACCCGTCCCGGCAGGCCGGTGGTTCGTCCAGCGGGTCGGCGGTCGCGGTCGCGCTGGGCATCGGGCTGGCCTCGCTCGGTAGTGACACGGCTGGTTCCATCCGTATCCCGGCGGCTCTGAACGGAGTGGTCGGGTTGAAGCCGTCCTACCGGATGGTGCCGCTCGACGGGGCGTTGGCGCTGTCGGTGACCTGCGACCACGGCGGGCCACTCACCCGAACGGTCGCCGACGCGCGTCTGATGTTGTCCGTCCTGGCCGGGCGGGACGTGGCCGCCCACCCGGTGAGCGTTCCCCGGTTCGGGGTGCCCTGGCGGTT
This sequence comes from Mycobacteriales bacterium, assembly GCA_036565825.1. Lineage (GTDB taxonomy): Bacteria > Actinomycetota > Actinomycetes > Mycobacteriales > DASULA01 > DASULA01. Next base: position 11,084 of record DATCXL010000395.1, on the reverse strand, counting down.
CCTGGACGGCCGGTTGGGTGTCGGGGTACGCGAGTGCTTCGGCCGACTCGTCGACCGCCTCGGAGCGGCCGGTGCCAGGGTCGTGGACGCGCGGCTGCCCGACGTCGAGGCGTTGTTGTCCGGCTACAACCCGCTGACCCGACCGGAGGCAGCCTGGGTGCACCGCGCCGCGTTGGAGCAGGATCCGGACCTGTTCACCCCGTCGGTCCGTGACGCGTTGCTGGAGGGCCGCCGCTACTCCGCGTTGGACTACCTGGCCGCCCGACAGGTGCGCGCGGACGCACGGCGTCGGCTGGCCGCCGAGCTCTCGGGGTTCGATGCTCTGTTGCTGCCCGGCGCGCCGGTGCCCGCGCCGCCGCGGGGCACCGTGGAGGTGGAACTGGAGTCTGGACGGGTGCCGCACCGCACCGCCTTTCTACCCTTCACGCTGCCGTTCAGCGTCACCGGCGTGCCGGCGGTCACCCTGCCCATGGGCCTGGTGGACGACCTGCCGGTGGGTGTCCAGTTGGTCGCCGGGCTCGGAGCGGACGCGAGATTGCTCGACCTGGCCGGTTGGGTGGAGGTGCACTCCTCGAACTGAGCCACCGGCCAGCTGGGGTGCCGCACTACGCTGCGGTTCATGCGGGTTCACGTGGTCTCCGATGTGCACGGGCGGGTTGACGCCCTGAGCCGGGCGCGCGAGGGCGCCGACGTGCTGGTGTGTCTGGGCGACCTGCTGCTGTTCATCGACTACGCCGATCACAGCGCGGGGATCATGGGCGAGCTGTTCGGCGCCGAGGCGGTGGGCCGGTATGTGGCCCTGCGTAACGAGCAGCGTTTCGACGCCGCCCGGGAGTTCTCCCGCGGTCTGTGGGCCGGCATGGAAGACGCCCCGGGCGAGATCCGGCGGGTGGTTCGTGAGCAGTACGCGCGGATCCTCGCCGCGATGCCGACCCCGGCCTTCCTCACCTTTGGCAACGTCGACGTGCCGCACCTGTTGCCGGAGTTCCTCCGCGACGGGGTGCGGCTGCTCGACGGCGAGGTGGTCGAGATCGGTGGGCGTACGTTCGGCTTCGTCGGCGGTGGGTTGCGGACTCCGATGCGGACCCCGTTCGAGGTCTCCGACGCCGACTACGCCGCCAAGGTGGCCGCGGTCGGTGCGGTCGACGTGCTGTGCTGTCACATCCCCCCGTCGTTGCCCGAACTGACCTACGACGTGGTGGCCCGGCGCTTCGAGCGGGGCAGCGAGCAGGTGTTGGACGCGATCCGGGACACCCAACCCAGGCTGGTGTTGTTCGGCCACGTACACCAACCACTGCAGCGGCGGATCCGGATCGGACGCACCGAGTGCGTGAACGTCGGTCACTTCCGCGGCCTGGGACGGCCGTACGCGCTCCAGTGGTGACCGATCCGGTCCGGTTCAGCGGGTAGCCTTCGGCCCATGGCCGAGCAGTCCACCCAGTCGATCGTCATCGACGCGCCGCCCTCCGCCGTGATGGCCGTGATCGCCGACTTCGACGCGTACCCGCGGTGGGCCGCGTCGGTGAAGACCTGCGAGGTGGTCGACAGGGACGCCGACGGGCGGGCCAGGCAGGTGCACTTCGTCATCGACGCGGGCGTGGTCCGGGACGACTACGTGCTGGAGTACGACTGGGCGTCCGACGGGTGCGGGGTGAGTTGGCGACTGGTCCAGGGCCAGATCCAGAAGAGCCAGCACGGCTCGTACCAGTTGCGACCGGGGCCGGGCCCGGATGCGCCAACCACGGTGACCTACAGCCTCACCGTGGACCTGTCGATGCCGATGCTCGGGATGTTCAAGCGCAAGGCCGAGAAGGTCATCATGGACACCGCACTGAAGGAGCTGAAGAGGCGGGTGGAGGGCTGAGGTCGACCACACGGGTGTCGCGCCGCTGAGCGGGCACACAGTGGGTCCCGCACCACCCTTCCCCGACATGTGCGACAGGCCAGGGGCGGTCTCGCTGAGTAGGCCGACGAACGGCGTCCGTTAGGCTCCCCGGCGTGCGGATGCTGCTTTTCACCGGTAAGGGCGGGGCCGGTACGACCACGCTGGCCGCGGCCACCGCCGCGCACACTGCTCGGCGTGGGCGCAAGACCCTGGTGCTGTCCGTGGACCGGGCACATTCCCTGGCGGACACTCTCGGCGTGCCGCTGGACGCCGAGCCGGCCGAGGTCAGCATCGGCTTGTACGCCGCCCGGGTGGACATCCGGCGTCGGTTGGAGCGGGCCTGGCCGCCACTGCGCGGCTTGTTGGCCGAACTGGCGCCCCTGGACGGTGAGTTGTCGGTGTCGGCCGACGCACTGGCCATGCTGCCCGCCGTCGAACAGGTACTGGCCCTGCTACAGGTGCGAGACCATGCCGCCAGCGGTCTGTGGGACACGGTGGTCCTCGACTGCGCCCCCGTGGTGGACACGCTGCGACTGCTGGCCCTGCCCACGACGTTGCCCTGGTACCTGGGACGGTTGTTGCCGGCCCACCGACCCGGGCGGTCGAGCCGGTCGCTGCCCGCACGGCTCGCCGCCGTCACGGCAGACACACTGTTTGACGCGGTGGGAAACCTGCGCGCGGAGTTGGCCGAGGTCGACTCGCTGCTGCACTCGCCGGACACCTCGGTGCGGTTGGTACTGACCCCCCGGGCGGCGGCGGTGTCGCAGGCGCGCCGGACCTTCACCGCGCTTGCGCTGCACGGCTATCCACTCGACCAGATCCTGGTCAACCGGGTCCTGGTCAACCGCGACGTTCCGGGCAGCGCCGATCCCTGGTACCGGTCCTGGACGCAGTCCCAGCGACGACAGTTGACCCGGATACGCGAGTCGTTCGTCGGGGTGCCGCTGCGTCTGGTGCCGTTCGGTCCGGATGAGCCGACGGGAATGGCCGCCCTGTTGGATCTGGCTGACCAGGCGTATGGGTCAGACGATCCACTGCGCCCGGCTGACCCGGCCGATCGTCCGGCCCACCTGGCCGAGTCGATGCGGGTCGAACGGGTTGCCGGCGGGTTCGAGTGGGTGTTCTGGCTGCCGTTGGCCGAACGCGGCCAGGTCGATCTGGCCCGGGTCGACGACGACCTGGTGATCTCCCTTGGTGCACACGGCCGGGTGATCCCGCTGCCGGCGGTGTTGCGTCGGTGCGTGACCGACGGTGCCCGGTTGGCTGACGGGTGGCTGCGGGTGCGGTTCCGGCCCGACCCGGCGCGGTGGCCGGCGGCACTGCTGTCTGCCGCCGATCGGGGTGCGGACTCCAACACGGTCGGCGGTACCGGTACCGGCGGCGTGGGGGAACAGTGAGCGAGCAGGGTGGGCCGACCCGCGATTCGCGGCTGGCTGGCGCGCCCGGGAGGGATTGTCAGTGAGCCATCACACCGGGCCGGACGGTCCGCCTCCGGGAACGATCGGCGAGGAACTCGCCCGTCTGGTTTCGGCGGCGCAGTCTTGGGCGACTTCGACGATGGGTGAACACCTTTCCGTCAACGCACCAGAGTGCCGTTTCTGTCCCATATGCCGGCTTCTGGCTGCGCTCGCTGGCGATCGGTCGGGCGTGGCGGCCACGCTCGGTGGAGCTGCCGACGCGTTTGTCGACGCGGTGCGTACGCTGCTCGACCCGGACCCGCAGCCGTCCCCCGGCGAGCCGTCGGCGGATCGGCGCGGCGGTCGGGTGGAACGCATCGAGATCAGCTAGGAGTTGCGGGGTTGGCATTCGCGATCGGCGTGGACATAGGCGGAACCAAGGTGGCCGCCGGCGTCGTCGACGACCAGGGAAGGGTGTTGGACCGACTGCGTCGGCCAACGCCCAGCCTCGATGTGGACGAGACCGAGGACGCGATCATCGACGCCGTGAACGAACTGTCCGACCGGCACAGGGTGGTCGCGGTGGGTATCGGAGCGGCGGGTTGGATCGCCTCGGACCGTGCCACCGTGCTGTTCTCACCACACCTGGCCTGGCGCAACGAACCACTGCGCGATGCGCTGTCGGACCGGATCAGCCTGCCGGTGGTGGTGGAGAACGACGCGAATGCGGCGGCCTGGGCCGAGTACCGGTTCGGCGCTGCAAAGGGCGAACGGGTGGTCGTGTGTATCACCCTGGGTACCGGTATCGGTGGCGGTCTGGTGGTGTCCGGGACCCTGTTCCGGGGGGCCAACGGGGTGTCCTGCGAGTGGGGACACATGTGTGTCGTCGCCGGCGGGCGTCGGTGCGCATGCGGGAACCGGGGGTGCTGGGAGATGTACGCCAGCGGCACCGCCCTGGCTCGAGACGCCCGAGAACTCGCCGAGGTTTCTCCGGTAGCCGCGCACCGCATGCTGGAACTGGCCGGTGGTGACCCGGCCCGACTCGCCGGAAACCACGTCACGACGGCGGCTCGGGAGGGCGACCCCTCCGCGGTGGAGATCTTCACCGCGATGGGCCGTTGGCTGGGCAGGGGTATCGCAGACCTGGCCGCCGTGTTGGATCCCAGTTGTGTGGTTGTCGGTGGTGGGCTGTGCGCGGCGGGCGACCTGCTGCTCGGCCCGGCCCAGGAGGCGTTCGCCGGCAACCTGACCGGGCGGGGCTTTCGGCCGGTGGCCGAGATTCGGCTGGCCGAACTCGGCCCGGACGCCGGCCTGATCGGGGCCGCGGATCTGGCCAGGCGGCGGGTCTGACCGACCGATCGATCTGACCGAACGGCCTGACCGAACGGTTTGGCTGGCCATGGCGTCTGATCCGTCACCGGGCCGTGTCTGTACGGTCACCCGTCGGGATGGTACGGCGAGCGACCTGCCCGACCGGGGCCCAGATGATCATGAAGACCGGTCACTCCGGGTATCGTATGTTGATCTTCGTCGTTGGTCTGTCGGCAAGCCGCGACGGCGACACCAACGGCGGTGCCGTTCGGTGTGTGCCGCCCGGAGTTCTCCCGATCACGGTGGAGGCACGGTGTCGGCAGCGGATCGGCGGGAGGACAGATGCGGGTCGGTCTGCTCGGGGCTGGTCGGATCGGCGAGTTCCACGCGGCCACGCTGCGCGATCATCCGCAGGTGGAGTGTCTGCTCGTGGGCGACATCGATCCGTGTCGTGCGGTGGCACTGGCCGACAAACTGGACGCGGTGGCCGCCGGTGGCCCGTTCGACGTACTCGACGCGGGGCTGGACGCGGTGATCATCGCGGCGTCGACCTCCGCGCACCCGGCACTTGTCGGCGAGGCTGCGGCACGGGGCCTGCCGGTGTTCTGTGAGAAGCCGATCGCCCTGGATGTGGTGGGTACCCGGTCCGTGCTGGAGCGGGTGGCGCGCGCCGGGATACCGCTCCAGGTGGGGTTCCAACGACGATTCGACACAGGCTACCTGCGGGCCCGGGAGGCACTGCGTGACGGTGCGCTGGGCACCCTGCACGCGGTCCGCATGGTGGGTGCCGATCCGGCTCCGCCGCATGCGTCGTACCTGCCCACCTCCGGTGGTATCTTCCGCGACCTACTCATCCACGACTTTGACGCACTGCGCTGGCTGACCGGGCGGGACATCGTGCGGGTGTACGCCACCGGAGTGAACCGGGGCGCCCCCGACTTCGGCGCGTGCGGAGACGTGGACACCGCGGCGTGCCTGCTGTGGCTGGACGACGGCACACTGGCGACCGTCACCGGGTCGCGTTACAACGGCGCCGGCTACGACATCCGGATGGAACTGGCCGGCACCCACGCCACCATCGCGGTTGGGCTTGACGACCGCACCCCACTGCGTTCCTGCGAGCAGGCGGTGGCCTGGCCGGCCGGACGATCGTGGAGTGGGTTCCTCGACCGCTTCGCGCCGGCCTATGTCAGCGAACTGCACGAGTTCATCGAGGTGGCCCTCGGGCACCGACCGAGCCCGTGTCCGGGCACGGAATCGTTGGAGGCACTGTACGTGGCTGCCGCCGCGGACCGGTCGCTGGCCGAGGGCCGGGCGGTGCGGGTCGACGAGGTGCGCTGACAGACGCGGTCTCGCGGCCCGGCCGGAAGCGGACGAGATTCCGAAACTGGACAGAAGGTCCATCTTTATCGTTGTCCAGATTGATGGCACCCTCGTAGCACTCGCCGAGTGCATGGAGGCAAAAGGTGACCACGGTGCGGCACTGGATCGCCGGCGCGCAGACCAACGGGGTGTCCAGCCGGTTCGGACCGGTCTACGACCCGGCGACCGGCGAGCGGTCAGCCCGGGTCGCCCTGGCCGAGACGTCGGACGTGGACGCGGCGGTCGTCGCGGCGACCGAGGCGCAGGACCGGTGGCGGAACGTCTCGCTCGCCCAACGGACCAGGATCATGTTCGCGTTCCGCGACCTGATCGACCGGCATACCGATGAGTTGTCCCGAATCATCGCCGCGGAGCACGGCAAGGTACTTTCCGACGCGCGCGGTGAGGTGATGAGGGGCCTGGAGGTGGTGGAGTTCGCCTGCGGTATCGCGCACCTACTCAAGGGCGAGTTTTCCGACCAGGTCTCCACCGGAGTGGACACCCACTCGCTCCGCCAGCCACTCGGGGTGGTGGCCGGCATCACGCCGTTCAACTTCCCCGTCATGGTTCCGATGTGGATGCACCCGATCGCGATCGCCACCGGTAACGCGTTCATTCTCAAGCCGTCCGAGCGCGACCCGTCGGCGTCCCTGCTGGTCGCCCGGCTCTACGCCGAGGCGGGGCTCCCCGACGGTGTGTTCAACGTCGTGCAGGGTGACCAGGTGGCAGCGCGGGCGATCTGCGACCACCCCGGTATCGCCGCGGTCTCCTTCGTCGGCTCCACACCGGTTGCCCGCGCCGTGCACCAACGGGCCGGCGCGACAGGCAAGCGGGTGCAGGCGTTGGGCGGCGCGAAGAACCACGCGGTGGTGCTGCCGGACGCCGATCTGGACCACGCCGCCGAGCAGATCAGTTCGGCGGCCTATGGTTCGGCTGGCCAGCGCTGCATGGCGGTATCGGTCGCCGTCGCGGTGGGCCGGGCCGCCGACGGGTTGGTCGCCCGGCTCGCCGACCGGGCCCGGGCAGTGCGGGTCGGACCGGGCCTGGACGAGACGTCGCAGATGGGGCCGGTGGTCACCGCCGAGGCACGGGCGCGCATCCTCGGATACCTCGACGAGGGCCTGCATGACGGTGCGGACCTGCTCGTGGACGGCCGGGCGGTGTCGGTACCCGGGTACGAGGGCGGTTTCTTCCTTGGTCCGTGCCTGTTCGACCGGGTCGGCAGCGACATGTCGATCTACCGCGACGAGGTTTTCGGTCCGGTGCTGGTGGTTGTGCGGGTGGACACGGTGGCGCAGGCGGTGGAACTGGTCAACGCCAGTCCCTTCGGCAACGGGGTCGCGGTGTTCACCGCCAGCGGACAGGCGGCGCGCACCTTCGCGCGGGAGGTGACCGTGGGCATGGTCGGCGTGAACGTGCCCATCCCGGTACCGATGGCCTACTACTCGTTTGGTGGTTGGAAGTCCTCGCTGTTCGGCGACGCCCACGTGTACGGGGCCGAGGGGGTTGCCTTCTACACGAGGGCGAAGGTGGTCACCACCCGTTGGCCTGACCCGGGTACCGCATCCGCCGGGCGGGTCGGCGAGCAGGATCTGAGTTTCCCCGCTGCCCGGTAGGGCCGGTCGGAACCGTGCGAGTTGTCCGGCCCGGGGGCGGAACCTTCTGGTACGAAGGCTGCTGGCCAGCAGGCCCGGTCTCGGCCGAGATCGGATCGGTGAGCGGTCTTGCACAGTGTGCAACGATGATCACCTTCACCCGGACAACGGCGTCCGGGTACCGGGCTAAGGAGGCCTGGACGGTGCGGGTGGTCGTCGCGCTCGGCGGCAACGCGCTGAGCCCCAGCAGGAGCACCGGATCGGTGGAGGAGATGCGCTCCTCGCTGGCCGAGACCGGCGAGGTGCTCGCCGACCTGGTCGAGGGTGGGGTGTCCCTCGTCCTCACCCACGGAAACGGACCGCAGGTCGGGCGGATCCTGCTGCAACAGGAGGCGGCGGCGCCAGAGGTGCCGCCGATGCCGATGGACGTGTGCGGGGCGCAGAGTCAGGGACAGGTCGGGTACCTGCTCGCCCAGGCGGTGGACAACGCGTTGGGCCGGCGTGGACTGGCCCAGCGGGTGGTCACCCTGGTCACCCAGGTGGTTGTGGACGGCCGCGACCTGGCCTTCCGCCGACCGACCAAGCCGGTCGGTCCGTACTACGACGCGGACGGGGCACAGCGGCTGGCCGCGGTCTCTGGACACGTGTACCGGGAGGTCGCACCGGATCGGTGGCGTCGGGTGGTGCCCTCCCCGCGACCGCTGGGTTTCGTGGAGCAGGGTGCCCTGCGGCTGGTCGTGGAGGCCGGTCACGTGCTTGTCGCCGCCGGAGGGGGAGGAGTCCCCGTGGTGTGTGACGGTGGGCTATACCGTGGGGTCGAGGCCGTCGTGGACAAGGACCGCACGGCCGCCCAACTGGCCCGGATCGTGGAGGCGGAGCAACTCGTGATCCTGACCGAGGTGCCGCGGGTGCAGACCGGGTTCGGCACGGACAGGGCCCGAGAGTGCCCCCGGCTGACCGCCGGGCGGGCCCGGGAACTCCTCGCCGAGGGTGAGTTCCCCGAGGGGTCGATGGGACCGAAGGTCGAGGCGTGCTGTGAGTTTGTCGAAGCTGGTGGTGAACGTGCGGTGATCGCGGCACTGCGCGACGCCGCGGATGCGGTGTTCGGTGATGCGGGTACGTCGGTGGTGAGGGGTTGACCTCCTTGCGGCTGCTCAGCTACAACGTGCACTCCCTGCGGGGCGACCCCGAGGCGGTGTACCGGGTGGTCCGACAGGCCCGGCCGGACGTGGTGTGTGTACAGGAGGCACCCAGGTTCCTGCGGTGGCGCACCAGGTGCGCCGAACTGGCCCGCAACTGCGGGCTGGTGTTGGTCACCGGCGGCCGCGGTGCCGCCGGGAACCTGCTGCTGTGCCAACTGGGCGTGCAGGTCGACCATGCCGTGGATCTGTTGCTGACGCCGATGCCCGGCCTGCACCGGCGGGGCGCGGCGGTGGCGGTGTGCCGGCTGCGGGGGCAGCGGTTCGCGGTGGTCGGCACGCACCTGGACCTCGACCCGGCCGCACGGCAACGGCACGGTCGCGAACTGCTCGACCGACTGCCCGGATGTGGCGTGCCCGAGACGGTGCCGCTGGTCGTGGCCGGCGACATCAACGAGGAGCCGAGCGGGCAGACCTGGCAGATGCTCTCCGATCGACTGGTTGACACCGGCGTGGCGGCCGGTCGCACCGAGGCGACGTTCCCGTCGGTCTACCCGCGCCGACGCATCGACGGCATCTTCGCCGATCCGCGGGTGCGGGTGCGGTCCTACACGGTGGCGGACTCGCCCGAGGTCCGGCTGGCCAGCGACCATCGCCCGGTGCTCGCCGAACTGGAGTTGCCGGCCGAACCCGGGTAGGCCGGCCAGCGCCACTGTCGGCGCCCCGCGTCGCACACCGGAGGGAGTCAGTCGGTCCGGGCGTGGTCGACCGTGGTCCGGTAGGAGGGGCACAGTTCTCCGGCGAGCTGTTCCAGGAACAGCCCGGTGTCGGTCACGATGCCCATGGCCTGTGCGCTGCCCCGGTCAGCCAACTTGGTGACCGTGGCCGGGTTGATGTCCACACAGACCAACGGGATGGATGCCGGCAACAGGTTTCCGGTCCCGATCGAGTGCAGCATCGTCGCGATCATGATGCAGAAACCCACGTCGTGAAGCTGGGCGCGCATGGCCCGCTGGCCATCGATCACGTCGGCGTGCACGTCGGGCAGCGGACCGTCGTCGCGGACCGAACCGACCAGTACGAATTCCTTGCCCGCCTCGACCAGCGCGTGCATCACCCCACGGGTCAGCACGCCCTGCTTGACCGCGTCGGCGATCGAACCGCACCGACGGATCGTGTTGATCGCCCGGATGTGGTGCTCGTGCCCATGTGGGACCCCGGAACCCTTGTTCAGGTCGACGCCAAGCGACGTGCCGTACAGCGCGGCCTCGATGTCGTGGGTGGCCAGCGCGTTACCGGCGAACAGCACGTCGACGTAGCCGCCCTGGACCAACGCCACCATCGCCGGCGCCGCACCGGTGTGCACGATTGCCGGTCCACCCACCCACAGGATCCGCATGCCCTCCGCCTTGACCTCCCGCATGCGTCGGGCGATCTGGCGGACCAGCAGTGCCTGCGGCTTCTCGCTGGACACCGCCGAGGACATGAACTCGAAGGTCTCTCGTTCGGCGTCGGTACGTGGCCGGGGCGGCAGGGTGACCCGCACCCCCGATGCGCCACAGACGATCAGTTCACCGGCGTGGACGTCCGAGACCGGCATGGTGCGGACCCGACCAGACTCGAACACCAGGCCGCAGTCCATCTCCGGCTGCTCCACGGATATCCACCGGCCGTCGATCCGGACCGAGGTCTCCAGGTTCGTGGTCGAGTAGAAGTCGTCGGGGAAGACACCGTCGCGCGGTGCCGGCCGCAGCACCGCCTCACCCGGATCGACCTGGTTGACCCCGTGGGTCTGGATCCGCATCTGGATCCGGGCCAGCGTCGCCGGATCCTCCGCGGAGATCGAGATCCGGGCCGAGGACTCGTCCTCGTGCCGACGTCCGACGTCGAGCTGGTCGATGCGGTAGTCGCCGCCGTACTCCAGTACGTCGTCGAGAACCCGGGCCAGTATGCCGGAATCCATCAGATGGCCGACGACCTCGACCGTCTCGCTGTACCGCACGACACCCTCCGGCTCGTCACCACGATGTGACGAACGCAGGGTAGTTCATCGAGATCGACAACGTGACCCCGATCCGTGCGGCGGGCGTGGTCAGACCACGGCGCCGTCGTCGGGGCCGTCGTCGGAACGCCGTTCGCCCAGCCGCCAGATGAGTAGACCGGCCGCGACCACGATCGCGACCACGCCCAGACCCATGCCGGTCGTGTCGTCGAAGCCGAGCGTGTTCGGGTTGATCAGCATCAGCCCTCCGACGACGAGCAGGACGACCGCGACCAGCGCGTGTTTGGACAGTCTCGGTATCGGTGGCGGGGGAGGCGGGACGTAGTGCTCCTCATCCGGATCCGCCGGGTGGTCCCGGTGGTCGGGGTGGTCCAGGTAGTCCGATGCGAACGG
>DATCXL010000389.1:0-5393 GCA_036565825.1 Mycobacteriales bacterium | reverse complement strand
ACGTCGGCGGCACTGTGGTTGGGCAGCATCACCCATACCGGACTGGTCGATGGCTCAGCCTCGGATCCGCCGGCCACCTTCGACGGTACCCCCAAGCAGAATCGGGTGGACGGCCTCACGGACGGCTGGCCACCGCTGAACAAGTACCGGCTGTCCACCATCTACACCGAGACCGGTGGACAGATCAAGGTCAACTATGCACCGACCGAGTGCGTGGCCAACGCGTTGCCAGCGGCCGAGGACACCAACACGCAGCGGTGTTTCCCGCAGTGGTGGACCCCGACCGGTGAACCGCCGGTGAAGAACTGGTTCCACAAGTACGTTGTGGCGCAGGTGCTGGCGGACGACCTTGTCGGCGGCAACGTCACGGTGGAGACTGACTACTCATACCAGAATGGCGGAGCCTGGCACTACACCGACACCGACGAGGTCACCCCGGTCGCCAAGCGCACCTGGTCACAGTGGCGTGGTTACGGCAAAGTCGTGGTCACCAACGGTGCGCTCACCGACACCAGGTCGCAGACCTCGTACCTGTACATGCGCGGGATGGACGGCGACAAAGGGTCGTCCGGTCCCCGTTCGGTGTCGGTGACCGACTCCCAGGGCGGGACGCTCACCGACTCCCCCTGGCTGGCCGGGTTCTTACGCGAGCAGATCACCGCTGACGGAGTCGGTGGCCCAGAGGTGTCCGGGCAGATCAACGACCCGTGGAACTCTGCCGCCACCGCCACTCGCGTCCATGACGGTCTGACGGTCGGCGCGTACCTGACCGGGATCGCCGGCGAGCATAGCCGGGTCACACTGGCCGCAGGGGGGGTGCGCCATACCGATCTGTCCCGTCAGTTCGACTCGCATGGTCTGGTGACGCAGGTCGAGGACAAGGCCGATGCGTCAACTCCCGCCGACGACCGCTGTACCCGTACCACGTACGCCTCCGACGCGGATCGATGGATGTTCAGCTACCCCGCCGAGATCGCCACCGTGGGGGTCGTGTGTGATCCCTTCGCACCGTCGTACCCGGGCGACGCTATCAGCGATACCCGCACCTACTACGACGGCTCCACAACACTCGGTCAACTTACCGGTCCCGGCAACGCCACCCGGGTAGATGAGGTCAACTCCTACACAGGTACGACTCCGGTCTTCCTCACCACCTCGACCACGACCTACGACGCGCTCGGTCGGCCCCTGTCGACGACCGACGCGATGGGACGCACCACCAGCACCGCCTATACCGACACCGCCGGGTTGACGACCCAGACCGTGGTGACCGATCCCGCCGGGCACACCACCACAACCATGCTGGAACCGGCCTGGGGCCAGGCCACCACTGTGGTGGACACGAACGCGCACCAGGTCGACATGGCGTATGACCCGTTCGGCCGACTCACCGACGTGTGGAAGCCGAGCCTGCCCAGGGCGAAGTTCCCCGACAGTCCGGCAGCCACATTCGACTACCTGGTCCGCAACAACGCCCCCAGCGTGGTCACCACTGCCACCCTCGGGCCGAACGGCAACTACACCTCGTCCTACGCCCTGTTCGACGGACTGGTGCGGCCTCGCCAGACCCAGGCGCCAGCCGAGGGCGGCGGCCGGGTTCTCACCGACACCGTCTATGACTCGCGGGGCCTGATTGCCTGGACCAACGCTCCCTACTTCAACGTAGATCCACCCAGTGCAACCCTGGTATCGGCGGCCGACAACGAGGTTCCCGCTCAGACACAGACCCTCTACGACGGTGCGGGACGGGCCACCGACTCGATCTTCCGTTCGCTGGGCGTCGAACAGTGGCGGTCAACCACCGAGTACGGCGGGGACCGGGTGTCGGTGACCCCGCCGGCCGGTGGCACCGCCAGTACCACGATCACCGACGCCCGCGGTCAGACCACCGAACTCCGTCAGTACCACGCGGCCACACCCACCGGGCCCTTCGACGCCACCAGCTACACCTACACCAAGGCCGGGGATCTGGCGTCGCTCACCGACCCTGCTGGCAACACCTGGTCCTACAGCTACGACGTCCGTGGTCGACAGGTGTCCTCTGTGGACCCTGACAAGGGTTCCTCGACGATGACCTACGACGATGACGGCGAGCTGCTGACCAGCACCGACGCCCGCGGGCAGACACTGGCCTACACCTACGACGTGCTGGGGCGTAGGACCGGCATGTACGAGGGGTCGACCGCGGGCGCGAAGTTGGCTGAGTGGGTCTACGACACCCTGCTCAAGGGCTACCCGACCTCCTCGACCCGATATGTGGACGGGAACGCCTACACCTCGGCGGTGCTCGGCTACAACGCGGACGGAGATCCCACCGCGAGTACCGTCACCATTCCGACCAGTGAGGGTGCGCTCGCCGGTACCTACCGGTATCAGACGTCCTACAAGCCGGACGGCCAGCCGAGCGTGGTCACCCTACCGATCACGGCCGGCCTGCCGAACGAGCGACTCACTTACCAGTACGACGACCTGGGTAACCCCACCTCGCTACAGAGTGGGTTACCGACCGGGGTGACCAGCATGGTCACCGGTGCGATCTACACCCAGATCGGCAGGCCGGCCCGGTTCACCCTGTCCAACGGCGGCGTCAGCACGTTCCTGTCGTACTACTACCAGGAGTCCACCCAGCGGCTGGACCGCACCATGGTCGAGCTGGGCGGTAATCCGGTCCCGGCTTCGGACACCAACTACAGCTACGACCCAGCCGGGAACGTCACCAGGATCGCCGCGACAACCGAGGGCGGGTCGGCCGACACGCAGTGTTTCGGCTACGACTACCTACGTCGGTTGACCGAGGCGTGGACACCTACCGACGACTGTGCGGGCGCCCCCGGTACGGCGGCATTGGATGGTCCGGCGCCGTACTGGAGCTCCTACACCTATGACCTGACCGGCAACCGGATCTCGGAGATCCAGCACGACGTGACCGGTGGCACCGACGACACCACCAACACATACACCTACCCGGCGGCGGGTCAGCCGCATCCGCATGCGCCAACCTCGGTGACGACCACGGACGGCGGGGTGTCGGCGACCAGCACGTTCGGGTACGACCAGGTTGGTGACACCACCGATCGTCCGAACGACGGTAACCAGCAGACCCTGGACTGGGATGCCGAGGGGAAGCTGGCATCGGTCACCGAGGCCGGTCAGACCACGTCGTTCGTCTATGACCCCGACGGGAACCGGATCATCCGTCGGGACGCGTCGGGATCGACGCTGTACCTGCCGCTCGGGGTGGAGGTGCACGCCGACACCGCCGGGGTGGTGTCCTCGACCCGGTACTACACGTTCGCCGGGCAGACGGTGGCGGTGCGGTCCGGATCGGGCCTGTCGTTCATGGGCGCGGACCACAACAACACGGCGAACCAGGTCGTGGACGCGGCCAGCGGGGCGGTGTCGACCCGCCGGTTCGATCCGTTCGGGAACCCGCGGGGTGTGCCGCCAGCATCGTGGCCGGGAGAGCATGGCTTCGTTGGTGGGGTGACAGATCCGACCGGTCTCACGCACCTGGGCGCCCGCGAGTACGACCCGATAGCGGGCAGGTTCATCTCGGTTGACCCGGTCCTGACACCGGGTGATCCACAGCAGCTCAACGGCTATGCCTATGCGGACAACAACCCGACAACGTTCACCGACCCGACGGGCGAGCAGTGCAACAACGGACCGGATGGGCAATCGTGCTACGACCCGAACAGGGGAACCCACACCCCAATGGGCGGAAAGTCTGGCTCGGATGAGACCAACGGCCACAGTGGGAGTGGATCGCACCCCGGCAGCGGCCATGGGGATTCTACAGACGAGGAGCGCGCCCAGGCGGCAGGGGTCAGCGTGTCCGACCTACACCGGGCGGAGGCGATAAAAAAGAAAAGCGTTACCGATGTAATCGTGCATGCCGGTGGTGAACTGCTCAGCGAGTTCCTTGGCATCAACGACATCAAGGGATGTTTCACCAGGGGTGAAATCGGGTCGTGTGCGTCGCTGGTCGCTAATGCGATCCCCTGGTACAAGCTCGGTAAGGCGCTCGGTCTGATCAAAGTCCTGCACAGGGCCTATGATGCGTTCAAGAGGTTCCTGAAGGAATCCAAGTGGGCTGACCGGATCCTGTCTTGCAACAGTTTCACTCCGGCGACCGCGGTTTTGATGGCCGATGGTAGCCACAAACCCATCAAGGAGCTGCGACCGGGGGACAAGGTTTTAGCCACCAATCCGGCTACCGGTAAGACGGTCGCCCGGACCGTGGTCGCAACGATCGCGGGGACGGGGATCAAGCACCTGGTCACCGTCACCGTTGACACCGACGGGAAGTCCGGCGACCAGACCGGGTCGGTGACCGCCACCGACGGACACCCATTCTTCGTCGCCACCGCGCACCCCGCTGCTGGACCTAACCTGGCCAACGGCACCTGGACCCCGGCCCGAGACTTGCAGCCGGGCGACCTGCTCCGCACCCCGATCGGCACCCTGCTCCCGGTCCTGTCCGTGGCCACCACCACAGCTACCCAAACCGCCTACAACCTCACCGTAGACACCGACCACACCTATAACGTGATAGCCGGCGACATGTCGGTGCTCGTGCATAACTGCGATAACCCCTGGATGGACCCACGCGGTGAGCGGCACGTGAGGGATACCCACTACGCTGGTGGTCCGAAGAATGTTCCGGGCAAGTCGACTTTTGACGAAGATGTGGATCCGTATGATCTCGTTGACGACTCCGTAAACTTCCCGGCGCGTCGGCAGACAGGAACAACACGGTGTGAGCGAGTCTGTACTGCGCCGAATATCATTGGTGTCGATCAGAGCGGCCTGCCGACAAGGGTGTACACCGTGGTTACAGAACAGAACGGACGCGTGGTTACGATGCATCCCGGCGTGCCAAATTAGCTCTTGCCCAAGTTGAGGATTGAGAAATGCTCACATTCTACGTGGAGGACCAGGTACATCATCGTGTGCGAAGGTTCGTGGATGACCCGGCTAACTCATTCCTGCAGGTAGCGCGGCGTTGCGCTGTCATTGGCACGAGGGTTCTTGACGTGATCGATCCATACGCGGACGCGATGCTAAACTTTATACAGCTAGATCGTCTGATCGACGAATTGAACGGGCTTCTAAGCGGCGGATTGCTCTCCGAGACGGAGCGGGTCAAGGTGATTGAGGTGCTAGATGGAGCCGCTGAATCGCGAAGGATCAGCGGCTACTTGTTTATCGAGGGAGACTGATGATTGCTTAGTTCTCGCGTACTAAGGCACTGAGGCTTATTCAGAGGCCGTTGCCGAGGTAGTGACTTTGCGGCGTGTCGCATAGGACGGCGGGTCCAATCCCGAAAGAATGGAGTTACCACACTTCGTTCTCCGGAAGAGGACCCGCCGCGTGTATCATACTACAGGCTT
>DATCXL010000335.1:0-2768 GCA_036565825.1 Mycobacteriales bacterium | reverse complement strand
TCGCCTGGTCGATGTCCACGATCACGCGATCACCGTCTCACGCGGGCGGCTCACAACGAGTTGCGGACACCAGGGACGGACCAGCGGAGCCGGCGATGCCCGGCCGACAACGCCCAGGTGCCGGTCGGCGCCGCTGCTCTGTCCTGTGGTGTTCATCGCCCGCGTCAGGAAGCGCGCCGACCGGAAAGCAGATCGGCAGGACCCACATGTCGCACTGCGCCACCGCACCAGCGAGATAGCTGCTGCGGGACGCCGGGTCCGGGTCGCGCCGTCACGCTTGTCCTTCTGGGCGGGGCAGTTCGACAGAGTCGCGCAGCCGGGCCGCCGAAGATACCGAATGGCTATGGCTGTATGGGCAAGGTGAGTGGTTCTCTCGACCGTATTGTAGCCACTTCGCTTCACTGCCACGTGACCTGATCGGACTAATTCGGACAAGACCCCTTTTCAGAGGGTTCGCTAGCGTGGCACTTTCTGCCCACAAACGGGCCTTATGGGGGACCCATTTTGGGGGGCACGATGCGAGGAAAGTCTCTGTTGCGACGTTGGCTGGTCGCTATCACCGCAACCGCGGTCACGACAGCGACGGTTGGGCTGATGCCGATGGCACTCTGGGCACCGGCCTCCGCGGCTGACACGGCCACTGTGACACCAGGACTGGCCCCCGACGCCTACTCATGCTCGCAGCGCAGCTACATCGACTTCGAGGGGCTACCCGACGGCACCAACCTCTCGACCAGCTCGGTCAGCGGCGTGGAGTTCACCACCACGGGTGGCTACACCTGGATGACTGGTGACTTCGCGACGGGCGGCTACAACGGGAAGTATCCCAGCGGCCAATACACCAGCCAGGGCACCAGTTGGGCCTGGCTAGGCACATCGCAGGGCGCGGGTCGAATCGACTTCTCCGACGGCCCGGTCTCCCAGTTCAGCCTACTCGTCTCGGCCGGCACCGGTGTCCAGCTCGAGGCCTACAACGTAGACGGCAACCTATTGGCCACCGCGGGCCCGAGTTCACCGAATACCAACACCGGCACGATGGCCGAGCTGAAGATTGCACGCACGGCCCGCGACATTGATCACCTGCTCGTCCACGATTCCGGCAACTATTTCTTGGTCGACGCGGTCTGCTCCGACGCCACGGGCACGGGGACGGTCCCGATCGGCGATCCGCTGAATCCCTCGGAGACGTACGGCCCTGGCAACGCGGCGGAATATGACCCTCAGTGTCGGCGTGCACAGCCGGTGAACTGCGCGACGGGGAACTTCTTCCACGTATTCTCAGACCTTCAGATCCCGGGGCGGGGTGTGCCGCTGGATCTGAACCGCACCTACAACGCGCTCGCCGCAAGTCAGGACTCGCCATTCGGCTACGGCTGGTCCTCCTCTTACACGATGCACCTCAGCATCGCTGCGGAGAGCGGCGTAGCGACCGTGCACCAGGAGCACGGATCGACGCTGCAATTCCACCCCAACGCCTCCGGTGGATACAGCGCCGCACCCCGGGTTCAGGCCCAGCTGACCAGGACCGCTGATGGGGGCTTCAAGCTGGTCCGCCGGCACCAGGTGAGCTTTCTCTTCGACGCGCAGGGTCGCCTCCTCGAGCAGCGCGACCTCAACGGCTACACCACGACACTGTCCTACTCCGGCGACCAGCTCGAGACGGTCAGCGACCCGTCGGGTCGCACGCTCGCCTTCAGCTACGACGCCGACGGCAAGGTGAGCGAGGTGACCGACCCGACCGGCCGCGCCGTCGCCTACGGCTACAACGCTGCAGGCGAGCTGGTCTCTGTCACCGACGTCGCGGGCGGCACCTGGTCGTTCGGCTATGACACCACTCACCAGATGACCTCGATGACCGATCCGCGCGGCGGAACCGTCAGCAACATCTACGACTCAGCCGGCCGGGTGACCTCCCAGACCGACGCCATGGGACGCACCACCACCTTCGACTACGCCGGCAACGCGCTGAGCAGTGAGAGCGGCACCACCACGATCACCGAGCCCGACGGCGACCGGCTGGTCGAGACCTACACCAACGGACAGCTCGGCTCCCTCACCGAAGCCGCGGGAACCGCGGAGGAGGCGACTTGGTTCTATTCCTACGACCCCCTCACCATGGGGCGCAGCCGGATCGTCGACCCCACCGGGGCGGTCACCGCGAAGACCTACGACCGGGACGGCAACGTGATCAGCGTGACCGACCCGCTCGGGCGCACCACGCGCACGACGTACAACGATCTGGACCAGCCTTTGGTGGTCACCGACCCCGATGACGAGAAGACGACGTTCAGCTACGACGGCTCCGGCAACCTGACCACGCTGTCCAGAACACTCCAGGAGACAGGGCAGCAGCAGGCGACTACCTTCCATTACGCCGACCCCACCCACCCCGGCGACGTGACGTCCGTCGAGGACCCGACCGGCGGCACCTGGACCTTCGACTACGACACCCATGGCTACGTGTCTGCCGTCACGGATCCGACAGGCAGCACGGCGGCCAGCATCCACGACGTACTTGGACGGGTCACCCAGGCGACCACCGCTGAGGGTCGCTCGACGAGCTTTGAGCTCAACGCCTTCGGTGACGTGACCGAGACCGTTGACCCGCTCGGGAACCGAACCAGCGTGGTTTACGACGCCAACCGCAACCGGGTCCGCGTCACCGACGCCGCAGGCGAGGTCACCAAGATCAGTTACAACGCCGACGACGAGGTCACCCAGGTGACCCGGCCGGACGGCTCGAAGATCGGCTTCGGCTACGACACGGA